>JAYTZZ010000116.1:0-1746 GCA_043741595.1 Hyphomicrobiales bacterium
AGGTGCAGCTTGCCTTCGGCCGTGCGCACTTCGGCGATGTCGATATGGAAGTAGCCGATGGGGTAGGTCTTGAACTTCTTCTTGGGCTCCTTGTCGCCCGTCACGTCCGGAAGTCGGCTGATCCCGTGGCGTTGCAAACAGCGATGCAGCGATGACCGCGTCAGGTTCGGGATCGTGGCCTGCAAGGCGTAGAGACAGTCGTCCAACGGCAGCAGCGTGTGCTTGCGGAAAGCGACTATGATGGCCTCTTCCTCAATGGTGAGCGTCGTGGACTTGGCATCCTTGGGGCCAGTGGGATGATCGCTGACTGACGTCCGCCGCTTCCACTTTGCGACCGTCTTCGGGTTGATGCTGTAGCGCTTTGAAAGCGCGATCAGGCTCTCTTGACTATGCTGTATTGCTCGACGGACCGACGCTGTCGTGCGGGCGCTCCCGTGCAGAATCTGTCCCATAGCGCGTCCTTCCATTGATGGCTGAATATTACACCATCAAATGCCGGGACTAAACACTTAGGACCGGAACATCGTCGAACGATTCGGGCATCATTTCACTCGCAACAATTGTTCGCGCTTTTTCAAGTTGTCCGCCGCGCCGTTCAACCGTTGCGCATCGGCGAGGCGGCGGCGACCGGGCCGGCTTTCGGGATGTAGATCGTCTTGGCCTGGGTGAACTCGAGCAGGCCGGCCGTGCCGCCTTCCACCCCGATACCCGATTGCTTCGCGCCGCCCGCCGGCGACATCGGCGTCAGCGTGAAAATCTGGTTGATCCAGACGGTGCCGGTTTCCAGCCGCGCGGCGAGGTCTGCTGCCTTGCCGAGGTCGGCCGACCAGATCGACGCGGTCAGCCCGTAGTCCGACGCGTTGACCCGCGCGACGACATCGTCGACGTCGCGAAACTTGAGCATCGGCAGGACCGGCCCGAACGCTTCCTCGGTCACGACGCGGGCGTCTTCGGGTGGGTTGTCGATAATGGTGAGCGGGACAAAGTAACCAAATCCCTCGGGCGCGGCCTGCCCCTCCAAAAGGACGAGGTCGTTCGCGCGGGCATCGTCTATCAGACTGCGGACCCGGTCATATTGACGCCGATTCTGGATCGGGCCGAACATCGTGCCCGGTGTCGCACCGTCGCCCAGGGCCGCGCCTCGCGCCATCGCGACCAGCAGGTCGCGCACCGCCTCATAGATGTCCTCGTGCACATAGAGGCGCTTGATCGCCGCGCAGATCTGAGCCGAGTTGAAGAATGCGCCGAAAAAGATCTGCTGGGCGACAGCGTCGGGATCCGCATCCGCCAGCACGATCGCAGCGTCGTTGCCGCCAAGCTCGAGCGTGACCCGCTTGAGGTCCCTCGCCGCGGTTTCCATCACCCGCTTCCCAGTCGCGGTCGATCCGGTGAAGCTGATCTTCCGGAAGCCAGGATGCGCGGTCATCAGCGGCCCCAGCTCATCGCCGCCCGAGATAATGTTGAGAACGCCCGGCGGGAATACATCCTTCAGAAGCTCCCCGATTTTCAAGGTACACAGCGGGGTGAAGGGCGATGGCTTTATGACAACGGTGTTGCCCGCGAGCAGCGGCGGTCCAATCTTCCAACTTGCCTGCGCAACCGGGAAATTCCACGGCACGATACCGCAGACGACACCCAACGGTTCGTGCCGAACCTCGATCCGGCGTTCGGCGCTGTCCTCGATCACGTCGACCGGAATTTCCATCGAGGCATTCGCCCGCAGCCAGAGCGCCGCACCAACGATCT
>JAYTZZ010000117.1:0-10041 GCA_043741595.1 Hyphomicrobiales bacterium
GTTGAGATCGTAATGATCGCTCCGGCAACGCCGAGGAGCCAAATGATCGTGTCGTCAACCGTCCAAATCATCACGCTGCTTTTCGAAAAGGGGGCCGCCGGCCTCTCGGGTGAAGAAGCCGGCGGCGGGGACGTTGAAAATTGCGGGGTTGGGGCCGTCCCGGGATCACACTGACTGCGGTCCTCTCCCGGCACAACTTCAAGTCGGTCCATCTGTGGAAAGCGGGGATAGAGTTGCTGCTGGTACCTCGGCCGCCCGCTGTCCCCGCTTTCCACAGGGCTGCCGGGTTGAATAACGGAGTGAACCGGATCAGGTTCTCAGGGTTGTCCGGCTCCTGATCTCCGATCCGTGCCGAACCAATTCCAAGCGCCGCCGGTCCTCCCCACAGAGGGCCGGCGGTTTTTGTGTTAGGGCGCTCCGAGATGCGATCCACGCCGCCGGCACGCCGTATGACGCTCGTACGTCAGCTTTATTTATCGCGGAACCGCGTGACGGGAGAGCCGGCGATAGGGCTTGTGCCGACAACGGTGATGCCGGTCAGCGGATATTTGGCCAGCAGTTCGGGTGCGCGGCCGACCCGCAGACTGGTCACGAACAACGTCTTCAGATCGGGACCCGCAAAGCACGGCATCGTCGGCGCACCGACCGGGACGGGGTAGCTCTCGATCAATCGGCCATCCGGAGCGAAGCGGTTGAGGCGCTGGGCCGAAATACCGGCGCTCCAGTAGTCACCATTGATATCGGTGGCGCCGCCATCGGGCCGCCCCGTCGCCTCGTCGAGGTCGGCGATGCGCGTGCGGTTGGAGATGGCGCCGTTCGCGGGATCGAAATCCCACCGATCGAGCCACCCGGCCCGCGAGTCGGAGTGGAACATGGTCCGCCCGTCCGACGAGAACGCCAGACCGTTGGAGATCATGAGATCCTTGACCTTCGCCTCGGCTTTTCCGTCGGCGGTGACGCGGTAGAGCGTCCCGAGCGGCTCCTTCACCGGCACGGCGCGGTCGTCCATGCTGCCCACCCAGAAGGCGCCGTCCGGACCGACCTTGCCGTCGTTGAGGCGCGTGTCGTCGCCGCGCTCCGTTTCGACGGCGGCGACCTCCGCGAAGCTTTCGTCACGGATGTCGAAGAGGCCGACGGTGTGGCGCAGCGCCACGACGACCCGGCCGCTTTCGGCGAGGCCAATCGAGCCTACCTCGCTCGGGAAAGACCACCGTCGCGCGGCGCCCGTGGCGAGATCGAAGCGATGCACCGCCCCGCCCGTGATGTCGCATTGGAAGAGTGCATGGTTGCGATCGTCGTAGACCGGCCCCTCGCCGAGTTCGCAGCGGACGTCGTTCAGCGGCTTGAAGTCGATCACCTAGTTTCTCCGGTCTACTCGCGCGCGGTTCTTACCACTGAACAAGTTCATCTTACGAAAAAGACTTTTACCGTCAGGCGCTTGTCAAATCGCCCGCCAATTTTCCTTCATTTTCCCAGTCTTGAGGCGCGCCACGCAGAATCCCGTCAAACAATCATCATACCGTTTGCCCGGAGCCGATCAGTTCACTATTCTGCCCTCGCATCGTGCCAATAGAGAAGGCACGGATTGTGTAATGGGAGGAACAGCATGCAAAGAATCCTGACAACGGTAGCGTTCAGCGCCGCGGCAATGTTTGCCGCGTCCGGAGCGTTTGCCCAGTCCGGCTCCGTCGCCAAGGCGGTTTCCGGGTTTAGCTTCGAAGACGCGGCTAAGGAGGCCCCCGGCACGAAGGATTTCCATTCGGCCGACGGGCATTTGACTTTCGCCGTCGTCACCCATACCGCCGGCAACGGCTTCTTCGATCCCGTCTACGTCGGCGCCACCGTCGCCGGCAACATGATCGGCGCGAAGATTCTGCTGCTCGGCTCCGAGTCGCCGGCTGACGACCCGGCGCGCGAAATCGAAATCCTGAACCAGATCATTCAAGACCCGACCCTCGACGGCCTGATCATGACCACGCCACAGGCCGGCGCTTACGACGACATCGTCAAGACCGCAGAGAAGAACGGCATCCCGGTCGCAACGACCAACTCGTTCGACGGCGGCATCTACCATCGCCTCAGCATCAGCCACACTGGTCAAGATGCCTCGGCGGCAGCCATCGCCGGCGCGGCGCTTGCTCAATGCCTGGTCGACCGCGGTTTCAAGGGCGGTTCGGTCATTTTCGTCAATGATACGGCGATGGGAAACATTGAGGTCAACAACCGTGCCAAATCGGCTTACAACGCGACCGTCGCCGGCCTCAAAGCCGCCGGCGCGCTCGACAAGTTCAAGGTCGACGCGGGCCCGGAGAGCGTCGGCATTCAGGCGGATCTGAACGACCCGGTCAACAGCGTCGTGTCGCTGATTGAGTCGCGCGGTGATGTGGTCGGCGCATTCGCTCCCAACAACGTCTTCACGCCGGGTCTGTTCAAGGCGGTCGCTCAGACCAAGTTGACCGGCAAGATCTGCGCCTATGGCTTTGACCTTGGTCCCCCGAATCTGGAAGCCATAAAGACGGGCAACTTGACCGGAGCTCTCGGCCAACAGCCCTTCGTCCAGGGCTTCTGGCCGGTCATGCAGCTTTACCTGCAGATCGACCGCGGCATCCAGGCGGCCAATGTCGACACGCGCGCCCAGCTCGTGACGAAGGAGACCGTCGATACCGTCGGCAAACGCTTCGAGAACTAGTGCTCGTCCGTTTGTTCTAATCTGGTCGCGAGAGGGCTTTGCCCTCTCGCGACTATTGGTTTGGGGCACCGCCAATCACATGATTCCATAGTGATGACGACCGCTGTATCGACGCTTGGCCGGCGGCCCGCCCAATTCGTCGGCGGATGGGAAGTCGGTCTTCTCGCCATGATGGCGCTGCTCTACATGGTGGGCGCGTTTATCAATCCGAGATTCTTCGCATCGGCTGATGTGTTCAACGCGCTGCTGCGCGACGGTTCGCGCTATGCCGTCATGGCCGTCGGCATGACGTTCGTCATTGCCAACAAGGATCTCGACCTCTCGGTCGGTTCGATTTACGGCCTGATCGGTGTGGCGTTCGCGTATGTCTTCGATCCCAATCACTACGATCTCGGTGTCGTACCGGCGATTTTGGTTTGCCTCGTACTCGGCGTGATCATCGGCCTCATCAACGGCGTGCTGGTCACGATCCTGCGCGTTCCGGCGTTCATCGCCACGCTGACCATGCTGCTCATCGGTCGCGGATTCGTTCTCGGTCTGACGGGAGGCCAATTAATCGGCTTCCGAGTAAAGGCGAGCGACTTTCGTTGGTTCTTCCAGCTTGCCGAGACCAACGCCTGGGGCTTCAACAATCAGATTCCAATTGCGCTCGCGGTCGTCGCCGTCGGCGCCTTCGTTCTCGCCAAGACCCGCTGGGGCTACGAAACCTTCGCCACCGGCGGCAACGAGCAGGCGGCGATATACGCCGGCATTGCCACCCGCTGGGTGCGCATCCGCGCCTATCTCCTGTCGGCGCTCTGCGCGACGCTCGCCGGCCTCATGGAGACGGCCCAGGGCCAGGGCATCGCGCCTCAGGCTGGCCTGAGCGCCGAGTTGTTTGTCATTGCCGCCGTTATCATCGGCGGCGCGTCCATCCTCGGCGGCCGCGGCCGCATTGTCGGCAGCTTCATCGGCGTGCTGCTCGTCGTGCTGATCAACAAGGTCCTGCGCGAAGGCTTGCCGATCACCGTGATTAACATTGTCAACGGCGAACCAACGCAGGTGCAGCAGAAGTATTCGCTCCCCGCCGGTGCCGTTGGCGCCTTTATCGGCGTCCTGCTGCTTTTGGCGGTGCTGATAGAGCCCCTTATCATCCGGCGTCGCGTGCCGGCGCGCATCTGGGCGTTCTTCAGAGGCCTACCGCCGCCCCCGGCCCTCGATACCGGTGGCGTTGCCATAGAGGGAGCCCAGACCAAGGGGGCCATGGCCACGGACAAGGCGCTCACGGCGCGCGGCTTTGGCAAGTTCCTGGCCAGGCGCGACGCGCTGGCTATCATTTTCACAGTCGTTCTCTGGTTCGTCGGCCTGTACCTGCGGCCCGACTACTGGTGGAACCTGCCGAACACCTTTGCCATCTTGCTCAACTACACCGAAGTTGCGCTGATCTCGATCGGCCTGACGTATGTCATCGCGGCCGGCGATATCGACCTATCCGTCGGCGCCGTACTGGCGCTCGCCGGCAGCGCGGCCGCCTATTCGTTGAAGGTGATCGGCCTCGACCCGGGCTCTGCCATCCTGGTTGGATTGACCATTGGTCTGCTCGCCGGCGTGGTCAACGGCGTGCTGACGGTCGCGTTCGGTTTGCCCGCATTCATCGCTACGCTCGGCATGTTCTACATGGCCCGCGGCTTTGCCTCATGGATCGTCTCGGGCCAGCAGCTCACTGGCTGGAACGAGACGTACAACCTCTTGGGCCGCAAGATCACAGACATTCTGGACTACCTCAATCTACCGCAACCGAGCGGGTTCCTTAGCGCCCTCGCCGACGTGGTCAGTATTCAGACTACCTGGATGATTCTAGTGTCGATCGTCGCGGGCGTGGTCCTCGGCTTCACGCCGTTCGGTCAGCGAGTGTACGCAACTGGGGGTAACATCCGCGCGGCCAGCTACGCCGGCATCAACACCAACCGCGTCCGTTTCGTCGCCCTGCTCTTCTGCGCCCTCTGCGCCACGATGGCCGGCCTGATCAACATCGCATACTTCCGTAGCTTCAACCCGGTCGCCGGCCAGTTCCGCGAACTCGACGGCATTGCCGCGGTCATCATCGGCGGCGGTTCGATCTTCGGTGGCTACGGCACCATCATTGGGGCGCTCGCCGGGGCAGCCGTGATTACCCTCGTCCGCGCGCTTCTCCAGCTCAACGTCCAAGGCTTCACCATGCCGCAGCATTGGGTCAACGTCTTTGTCGGCGTCATCCTGATCGGCGCAGTCTTGATCGACATATGGGTCCGCCAGGCCAACATCTTCGGCACGCTCCGTTCCTTCCTCATGCGACCGAAGGTTCCACCCGAAACCGCACCAACGGAAGCCGCTCATGTCTGAAAGCAGCAACCGCCCGCCTCCGATCGTGGAGATGCGACACATCAACAAATCGTTTGGCGCGGTCAGGGCGCTCCGTGATGTCGATCTGTCTCTGTTTCCGGGTGAGATTCTCGGCCTCGTCGGCGACAACTCGGCCGGCAAATCAACGCTGATGAAGATTCTCACCGGCGCCTACCAGCGCGATACCGGCGACATCCTGGTTGCCGGCGCGCCGGTCCATTTCAAAAGCCCGCACGAAAGCCGTCAAGTCGGTATCGAGATGATCTATCAGGACTTCGCGCTCTGCGGGAACATGGACGTCGGTCAGAACATCTTCCTCGGTCGCTGGCCGAAGAAGGGCCCGTTCATCGACCGCAAAAAAATGTACCGCGAGGCGGACGTGGTGTTGAAGCGGCTCAAGGTCGACGTCAATTCGGTCTATCAGCGCGTCGAAAGCCTCTCCGGCGGCCGTCAGCAATCGGTCGCCATCGCCCGCGCCATCTCCTTCGAGCCGCGCGTGGTCATTCTCGACGAGCCGACCGCCAATCTTTCCGTCATGGCCACCGAGCGTCTCCTTGAGACCATGCTCGAGCTGAAGAAGAGCGGCGTCGCCCAGATCATCATTTCGCACCGCCTGCAGGACATCTTCCTGGTCGGCGACCGCGTCATGGTGCTGAAGCGCGGCGAGAACGTTGGCGAGCGCTACGTTAAGCACACCACCCAGCAGGAGGTGCTCGGCCTGATCGTCTCCGGCACCCGCGAGACCGCCATCAACGCCGACCAGGCTCTCGCGGCCCGCGCGCCGGTGCCGGCGTAGTCGCGCTGGCGACCTCACGCAAGCGATCGGACAGTGCATGTCAGTGATTTCGGCTCGCATCAGAGCAGCAGACGCGGCGTTCGATGCCGTGAAGGCCTTCTATTTCACCTCGCGCTACGGCAAGCGGCGGCTTGAGCCCGGCATTTGTGACTTTACCTTCGGCAATCCACACGAAATGCCTCTCGAAGGAATCATCACCGCTATTCGAGAACGGGCGATAGCCCACGACAAGAACTGGTTTGCCTACAAGACAAGCGAGGAAGACCCACAGGCTTTCATCGCCGGGCGGCTCAGCCGCGAGCTGGGCCTGGCTTTCGAACCGGCCGACATCGCGCTGACGACGGGTGCCTTCGCCGCAATCATGGTCGCGTTCAGGCTTGTGGTCGACGCCGGTGACGAGGTGATCTTTTCCGAACCCGCGTGGTTCTGCTACGAGCCGATGCTGCTGGCCGCCGATGTCGTGCCGCGCAAGGTGAGGTTGAAAGCGCCTGCGTTTGATCTCGATCTTGCTGCCATCGAGGCGGCGATCGGTCCGAAGACGCGGCTGGTTATCGTCAACACACCGCACAATCCCACCGGCCGGATCTACAGCCGCGAGACGCTCAAATCCCTAGCCGATCTGCTTGAGCGCGCCTCAGCCAAGATTGGCCGTCGAATCTTTCTCCTGTCGGATGAGCCCTATCGGCGCCTGCGGTTCGACGGGCGCGATTTCACGAGTCCGGCGGCGATCTATCCGTGGACGCTCATCAGTTACAGCTATGGCAAAGTGCTGCTCGCACCCGGCCAGCGGCTCGGGTATCTGGCAATCTCGCCGTTGATGCCAGCCGCGGAGCGACAGGCCCTTCGCGACGCGATGTTTTCTGCCCAGATGGCTCTCGGCTGGTGTTTCCCCAATGCCGTGATGCAATACGCGGCACAAGACCTCGACAAGCTTTCGATCGACCAGGCGGCGCTCACTCGCCGACGCGACCGGGTTATGGCGACGCTCACGAGCGCCGGATATTCAGTGCTGTCGCCCGAAGGCACATTCTATCTTTGGAGCAAATGGCCGGGGAGCGACCCGCAAAAGCAGTGGAATGCCCTCGCCGACCGCGATGTTTTCGTCTTGCCGGGAAGCTTGATGAATGCACCCGACTACTTCCGTATCAGTCTGACGGCCTCCGACGAGATGGTCGCGCGAGCGTTGCCGGCATTTGAAAAACTGACCTGAGAGAAATCGGGCACAGCCCAGCGGCGGGTCGCATTTGACAAGCCCGGTCAGGTTGTCCAGATAGCGCCCGGCACAAGGCGGCGCATTCGCCGCCTGCCCCGGACCCCCTCAAGACATGAACAAAGCCGCGCCGGTCATCTCGTTCGTCAGCCTTGGCTGCCCCAAGGCGCTGGTCGATTCCGAGCGCATCCTCACGCATCTCCGCTCCGAGGGTTACGAGGTCTCGCGCCATCATGACGGCGCCGATGTGGTGGTCGTCAACACATGCGGCTTCCTCGATAGCGCCAAGGCGGAGTCTCTGGAAGCCATCGGCGTCGCGATGAAGGAGAACGGCCGGGTCATCGTCACCGGCTGCATGGGCGCCGAGCCCGAGCAGATTCGCGACCGGTTTCCGGACGTCCTGTCGATCACCGGACCGCAGCAATACGAGAGCGTTGTCGCCGCCGTCCACAATGCTGTGCCGCCAGCGCACGACCCATTCGTCGATCTGGTGCCGCCGGAAGGGATCAAGCTGACGCCGCGCCACTACGCCTATCTCAAGATTTCCGAAGGCTGCAACCACCGCTGCTCGTTCTGCATCATTCCGAAGCTCCGCGGCGATCTCGTCTCGCGCTCGGCTGGTGATGTGCTTCGCGAGGCCGAGCGGCTGGTAAAGGCCGGCGTGAAGGAACTGCTCGTCATCTCTCAGGACACGAGCGCTTACGGCGTCGACGTGAAGTTCGCGGCGAGCCGCTTTCAGGATCGCGACGTGCGCGCGAAGTTCTATGACCTCGCTGCCGAGCTCGGCTCACTGGGCGTCTGGGTGCGGCTGCACTACGTCTATCCGTACCCGCATGTCGACGAGGTCATTCCGCTGATGGCCGAGGGGAAGATCCTCTCCTATCTGGACATTCCCTTCCAGCACGCGAGCCCGACGATCCTGAAGGCCATGAAGCGCCCGGCGCATCAGGAGAAAACGTTGGAGCGCATCCGCCGCTGGCGCGAGATCGCGCCGGACCTCGCCATCCGCTCGACGTTCATCGTCGGCTTCCCCGGTGAGACGGACGCGGACTTTGAAGAGCTGCTTGCATGGCTGGAGGAAGCGAAGCTCGATCGCGTCGGCTGTTTCCGGTTCGAGCCCGTCGCCGGCGCGCCGGCAAATGCCCTCCCCGATCGGATTGCCTCCGAGGTCACTGAGGAGCGCTGGCATCGCCTTATGCAGGCGCAGCAGACAATCAGCGCCCGCAATTTACAGAAAAAAGTCGGCCGCCGCGTCCGAGTCATCGTCGACGAGAGCGCCGGCAAGTCGGCCAAGGGCCGCTCGACAGCCGATGCGCCAGAGATCGACGGAGCCGTGCACTTGGCGAGCCGCCTGCCGATCCGCGTCGGCGAGATTGTTACGGTCAAGATCGACCGCGCCGACGCCTACGACCTCCACGGTCAGGTGGTCTGAACCAAGAAAAACGGGCGGCCCGATCGGACCGCCCGCGTTGGCTATTCGCAGACCGCCGGCTAGGGATTGATCTGCAGTTGCAGCTTCGGATTGAGCTGCAGGAACTTCGGCCCACATGTGCCGTCCGGCTTACGGATCGTCTTCGGCGGACACGGGTCGACGCATTGGCCGTTGACCGCCTCCTTCGGCGCAACGCACAGAATCTGAATCAGGTTCGGGTCTACCTGTAGGAGCTTCGGCCCGCACGTGCCGTCGCCTTTCCGGACCGAACCAGGCGGGCATGGCGGAACACAGTCACCGTTGACCATCTCGTTTGGTGCCACGCACAGAATCGGCTGTAGGACATCGAGGCCGAGCCCGAACTTCGGCTTGCACGTGCCGTTGGGCATGGTGTGCACCTGCGTCGGCGGGCACTTCGCAACGCATTTGCCGTTGTAGGGCTCAAGCGGGGCGATACACAATATTTGCAGCGGGCCCGGGTCGATAACGAAGTTCGATTTGCAGGCGCCGTTCGGCATCGTGTGATGCTGCTTTGGCGGACAAGGATTGACACATTGTCCGTTGTACGACTCCTGAGGAGCGACACAAAATATCTGCAGCGGGCCGGGATCGATGACGAAGTCCGACTTGCAGACGCCGTTCGGCATCGTGTGATGCTGCTTCGGCGGACAGGGATTGACGCATTGCCCGTTGTACGGCTCTTTCGGAGCAACACAGAATATCTGCAGCGGACCCGGATCGACGACGAAGTTCGGCTTGCAGACGCCGTTCGGCATCGTGTGATGCTGCTTCGGCGGACACGGGGCGACGCATTGACCGTTGTAAGGAACTAGCGGGAAGCCACAAAGGATTGAGCCGCAAGCTCCGTTCGGCATCGTGTGGAACTGACCGGGCAAACATTTGTTGACGCACTTGCCGTTGAACAAATCCTTGTTCGGCGCGCAGACGATCGGCTTGCATTGACCGTTCTTGTACTCCTGACCCAGCGGGCACTGTACCGGCTCACACTTGCCTTCGATGTTCAGGACTTGACCGTCGGGGCACTGGAACGGTGAGCACTGGCCGTTCTGAAAGAGCAGCCCGAGCGGACAGATGCAGATGCCGCCCAGCTTGATGGTGCCCGGCGGGCAGGCCTGCGGCGGTACGCACTTGCCCTTGAAGTAGATGTTATTGGCCGGACAGGCACAGTAACCGTTCGGCAGGCGCACGAGCGTCGGCGGGCAATCGAGCGGTACGCACTGGCCCTGATAGTAGACGGTGTTTGCCGGGCACGATTGCGGCGGCGGAACACATTGTCCCTGTTGGAGAACGTAGTTCGGCGGGCACTGTGGATAGACGCATTCGCCGCCCTGGAACTTCGTGCCCGGGGGGCACGTCGGGAAGAGTAGGCATTGGCCGTTGAGGAGGTATGTGCCCTGGGGGCAGACGACCGGCGGCGGCGCCTGACCGGCGCACGGAATCGTGGCGAGCGCGCCCATGTACCCGCGGAAATCGGGATTGCCTGGCTGGTCGTCATAGTCGACGAACCACGCTTGCAGCGGCGGGACATTCTG
>JAYTZZ010000118.1:0-4320 GCA_043741595.1 Hyphomicrobiales bacterium
TGGCGAGATACGAGATATGTTCCTTTCGCCTCGTGAAGCGCGACTCGAACTGGAGCGTCGCATTGTCAGAGGGTCTTCGCTGGGTAATGGGATGTTCACTGCGGAGGTCTTCCTTGGCCTGCGCAACCCGGGTCGTGTAGCCGCTCGAAATATATTCGTTAGAGTGCGGAGTCTATTGACTCCCCATCCGAGTTTTCAGGGTGTGGAGCCTTCGGTTGCAATGCGCCGGCCAGACGGTTCGACGATGTGTACTTCGGTGGGCGGCTCCGTCCTTCATGTCGGGGACTATGAAGAAGTGGCCAAACTGCACGTTCTGTTCGTGCCGAAAGTTCCGCCCAGATATGCCCCTCAACCGCATGTCCCAGTGGTCGGGTCGGACGAAATGCGATCGCCAAACTCTTGGCAGATGGGCGAGTCGCTTGTGCGTGGAGTCCTTTCAAACCCGTTCGATGAAATACGGCTTGGTCTTACCCATGGCGCCGAGAATGCTTTGTCAGTAGATCAATCGGTCAGTCTGTCACTTAGCGATCTACTGACCGGCCTTGCACTTTCAGAGGCCGAGCTTCACGGCATCTTCAACAAAGGACTACCTCGAGAACTTCTGGAATGGCGCGAGGTGAATTGAGGGGTCATCCTCCTGTGCATAACTAGGACAACCCGGCTCAGAGCCCCCGCCATCCGCCCGCCACACCGCGCCGCCCTATAATCAGCTCCAGTCCCCCGCCGCCGCTGATTCGGTCCGCCGCCCCCATGCGTTTCTCCGATTCCCTGCTCGATGAAATCCGCGCGCGCCTGCCGGTTTCGTCGGTCGTCGGCCGCCGGGTGAAGTTGAAGAAGCAGGGGCGCGAGTTCACCGGCCTGTCGCCGTTCAACGCCGAGAAGACGCCGTCCTTCTTCGTCAACGACCAGAAGGGCAAGTGGTTCGATTTCTCCGCCCAGAAGAACGGCGACATCTTCACCTTCCTCATGGAGACCGAGGGCCTGTCGTTCCCGGAGGCGGTCGAGCGCCTGGCGCAGGAGGCCGGCGTCGCCATGCCGGCGCGCAATGCCGAGACCGAGGAGCGCGACCGCGAGCGCGCGAGTCTGCATGACGTCATTGAGCTGGCGGCGAAATTCTTCGAGGTCGCGCTTCAGTCCCGCGCGGGCGCCGCGGCGCGCGGCTATCTCCAGAACCGCGGCCTCGGTCCCGAGCTGCAGCGGAAATTCCGCGTCGGTTACGCGTCGCCCGATCGCGCTGCGTTGAAGGAGCATCTGGCGCAGAAGAACGTGACGCAGGAACAGATGATCGCCGCCGGCCTGCTCGTTACCGGCGACGATATTCCGGTGTCGTTCGATCGCTTCCGCGACCGCGTCATTTTCCCGATCGGTGATTTCAAGGGCCGTGTCGTCGGCTTCGGCGGCCGCGCGCTCTCGTCCGATGTGCCGGCGAAGTATCTGAATTCGCCGGAGACCGAGCTCTTCCACAAGGGCTCGCTTCTCTACAACGGCGCCGAGGCGCGCATCGCCGCGCACGACCTCGAAACGGTCATTGCCGTCGAAGGCTATGTCGATGTCATCCAGATGGTCGGTGCCGGTTTCCCGCACACCGTCGCGCCGCTCGGCACCGCGCTCACCGAGCGTCAGTTGCAGATTCTTTGGCGCATGGCCGACGAGCCGATCCTCTGCTTCGATGGCGACAAGGCCGGCATTCGCGCCGCGCAGCGCGCTGCTGACATGGCGATGCCGCTACTCGCTCCCGGCAAGAGTCTCCGCTTTGCGCTCCTGCCGGCGGGGCAGGACCCTGACGATCTCGTTCGCTCCGGCGGTTCTGACGCGATGGGTGCGGTCATCTCTGCCGCGCGTCCGCTCGTCGACATGATCTGGGGCCGCGAGACGGAGTCCGGTGTGTTCGATACGCCCGAGCGTCGCGCGGCGCTGGAAGCAAAGCTCCGCGAGATTTCCCGCTCCATCAACGACGAGAGCGTGCGCCGGCACTATGTGCAGGCGTTCGCCGAGCGGGTCGCGGCATTCTTCCCGGTGCCCGAGCGCCGGCCCTACGAACGGCCGGTCAGCGACCGGCGCGGGGCAGGGCGTCCGTTCGCCAATCGCAACGTCTCCCGTCTGCCGATTCCTGTGTCGGATCGTCTCCGCCGCAGCCAGCTTCTTGTCGGCCGCGCCACCCATCCGCTCCGCGAAGTCGTGCTGGTGATGACGATGGTCAATCATCCGGCGCTGCTTGCCGCCCATCTCGACGAGTTCGCGCATATCGAATTCGGCAGCCCGGACCTCGATCAGCTCCGCGGCGCCATCCTCGAAATCGTCTCGCACAGCGACAAGGAGGAGGGCTCCATCCGCCATGCGCTCGCTGCCGGGCGTTTCCACCTGCTGCTCGAGCGGCTGGAGGGCCAGATCGAGGCCGCCGGCTATTGGCCGGCCACGCCCGAGGCCGCTGATGCCGACGCCAATGAAGGCTGGCTGCAAGCGTTGACCTTGCACCGGCGCAAGGGGGCGTTACATAGGGAACTCAAGGACGCAGAAGCGGCTCTCGGAGAGGATCCGAGCGAAGCCAACCTGGCGCGCCTTGTCGATATCCAGAATCAACTTGCCAAAAGCGAGGGGACTGAGGCTTTGATCGAGGGGTTCGGAGCGTCCTCCGGCCGCACGGCGAAGGCGTTCTGAGCTGGTTCGACTGCGGTTTGGCGGGTTGCCCGCCGTGGTTAAGCGTGGCTTAAGACGGGGTCTATACTGGTCGGGCTTCGGTCCCGCGGCCGATTCGGGTCGCAACTCGCGGATTTGGAACGACTTTTTCGGGTTTGAGGGCCCCTCGCGCGTTTAAGCGTCCGGGGCCTCCCACTGGAGATATTTGATGGCGACCAAGGTCCAGGAAAACGAGGAAGCCCCGGATGCACCGGCAGTCGAGGCGCCCGATGGACCGTTGCTCGACCTTTCCGATGCCGCCGTAAAGAAGATGATCAAGTCCGCCAAGAAGCGCGGATTTGTCACCTACGACGAACTCAACGCCGTCATGCCTTCGCAGGAGGTCGGCTCCGAGCAGATCGAGGATGTCCTCGCCATGCTCTCGGAGATGGGCATCAACGTCATCGAGACCGACGAGGTCGAGGAAGCCGACCAGGACGAGGAAGAAGAGAAGGAGGAGGGCACCGAGGTCGCCGAGCGCCCGACGACGGCGGTCGCCACCAAGGCCGCCAAGGAGCCAACCGACCGCACCGACGATCCGGTGCGCATGTATCTCCGCGAGATGGGCTCCGTCGAGCTGCTGTCGCGCGAGGGCGAAATCGCCATTGCCAAGCGCATCGAGGCCGGCCGCGAGACGATGATTGCGGGCCTCTGCGAATCCCCGCTCACCTTCCAGGCCATCATCATCTGGCGCGACGAACTTGCCGCCGGCAAGATTCTGCTCCGCGACATCATCGATCTCGAAGCCACCTACGCCGGCCCGGACGCAAAGAACGCGCCGATCCAGGTGCACACGCCGCCGGAAGGCGGCCACCAGCAGGGCAGGGGCAACCCCTACATCAAGATCACGCCGCCGAACGCGCCGCCCCCGCCGCCGCTTGCCGCCGGCGACGAGGATGACGAGGTCGCGCAGGAGCGCGCCCGCATCGCCGCGCAGGAGGAGGAGGACGAGGACGATTTCGAGAACGCCATGTCGCTCGCCGCCATGGAAGCGGAGCTGAAGCCCGCGGTCGTGGAGACCTTCGACAAGGTCGCCGCCGAGTACAAGAAGCTCCGCCGCCTGCAGGATCAGGACGTCGAGCTGAAGCTCGGCAACAAAACGCTGACGCCGTCGCAGGAGCGCCGCTACAAGAGCCTCCGGAACGAGATCGTCACCGCGGTGAAGTCGCTGTCCTTGAACCAGCACCGCATCGAGAGCCTCGTCGAGCAGCTTTACGACATCAACAAGCGCCTCATCGGCTTCGAGGGCCGTTTGCTCCGCCTCGCCGAGAGCCACCGCGTCACCCGCGAATCCTTCCTCAAGGAATACCAGGGCGCCGAGCTCGACCCGAACTGGCTCCGCCGCATCTCGAATCTTTCCGCCAAGGGCTGGAAGGAATTCGTCGCCAAGGAAAAGCCGAAGATCAAGGACCTCCGCGGCGAGATCCAGAACCTCGCCACCGAGACCGGCCTCGAGATCGTCGAGTACCGCCGCATCGTCCACACCGTGCAGAAGGGCGAGCGCGAGGCGCGTCAGGCGAAGAAGGAAATGGTCGAGGCCAACCTTCGCCTCGTCATCTCGATCGCCAAGAAATACACCAACCGCGGCCTGCAGTTCCTCGATCTCATCCAGGAAGGCAACATCGGCCTGATGAAGGCGGTCGA
>JAYTZZ010000119.1:0-9956 GCA_043741595.1 Hyphomicrobiales bacterium
GCCAACGCGACACAACTCCGGGGGACGCGCGCGGGGCCCAAATCGCGGAAAATTGACCGAAAAGGCGCTTTCGCGACCTCCCGCTGTCTGCCGGTCGTATGTGGCGCTTTCGCGGCGCAATACGAGAAAGCGCCCCCGAGCCGCGAGGCGCCACCGCCCAAAAACGAGAAAAGCCCGGCTGTGAGCCGGGCTTTTACAAATGGCCGGGAAGAGGCCTTGTCGGTGTTAGAGCCGATAGAGAATCTGGTCCGTCCAGAACCGCTCAAGGCGCTGTAGCGACCGGTTGAGATCGTGGAAGTCGCCAGAAGCGATGCCACCGACCTGATCGATCGAACGGATGTGGCGCTCATAGAGGGAGTCGACGATCTTCGCGACCTCGGCGCCCTTCTCCGTCAGGCTGACGCGGACCGAACGGCGGTCCATGCGCGAACGCTGATGATGGATGTAGCCCATCTCGACGAGTTTCTTGAGATTGTACGAGACGTTTGAGCCGAGGTAGTAGCCGCGCGTGCGCAGCTCGCCAGCGGTCAATTCGGACTCGCCGATGTTGAACAGGAGCAGCGCTTGTACGCTGTTCACATCCGAGCGCCCGGCGCGGTCGAATTCGTCCTTGATGACGTCGAGGAGGCGACGGTGCAGACGCTCAACGAGCGTCAATGCCTCCATGTAGAGAGGCTTCAGCTCAGAATTGGAAATCGGCTGAGCGACAGCCTCGACTGCCCTTTTCGCAATAGCCATGTTCGCCTCGCTGTTGGCAGGTGTTTTTCCCTGCTCGTGAGAGGCACCATACGCAAAGCGACTAAAAATCGGCTTAAGGCTCACGCTTAACATTGGCTTACCGCAACAAGGTCAATTGGTTGGAAAAGCTCAGCTTTCTCGCTTATCGATGCGAACGTCGTCGCGCCAGGAAGGTAAGCAAAAAGAAAACGGCGAGAGTGACAATGTGAAAACCGACTACCAGCCAATTGGGGCCGAAGGTGCCGATGAAACCAGTGTGTAAGGTTACCTCGAAGAGAGCTGAATAGACCCAGATGACCTTGCCTCCCGCAACCCGCATCCAAAGACCAACGGCGGCGATAAGATCGACGACCGCCATATGAATGGTAACCACCGCCCAAGGCGTCGACATTTCCTCGAAGGGGCCTCCGCCGCCCGGAATGACGCCAAGGATGATCGCCCATTGGCGGAGGCCGAAAAGAAGCATCACCACCGACAGCGCGACGACGTATTGGTCGAGCACGATCTCGGTGCGCGTCCGCACCTGAGCCACCGGCGCCATCACATCCCTGCTGGCCATCCACTCTCCTGAAGCCCGACTCGTCCTATGAGGAGCGAAGATGGTATGGTAATCCCATCAACATCAAGGCGATAGCAGACATGGCCCGCGAACGCAGAGACTTCGCTGCCGACCCCAACACCAAGCCGGACATGAAGACGATTCTCGGCGGGCGGCGGATGCGCCGAAATCGCCGAACCGATTGGTCGCGGCGACTGGTCGCTGAATCGACCTTGTCGGTGAACGACCTGATCTGGCCGATCTTTCTTTCCGACGGAGACAAAGGTCAGCAGGAAGTGCCGTCCATGCCGGGCGTCCAGCGCTTGAATGTCTATGAAGCTGTCGAGGCCGCCCAGCGCGCGGTCGAACTCGGCATTCCGGCGATCGCCCTCTTCCCATTCACCGACCCGGCCCGTCGCGACGAGACCGGCTCGGAGGCGCTCAACCCGAAAAATCTGGTCAACACTGCGACCCGCGCGATCCACCTTGACGTTCCGGACGTTGGCATCATCACCGACGTAGCGCTCGATCCGTACACAAGCCACGGCCACGACGGCATCATCATTGGCGATGAAATCGTCAACGACGCCAGCGTCGAGCAGCTCGTCCTGCAGAGCCTTATCCAGGCGGAGGCCGGCGCGGACATCATCGCGCCCTCCGACATGATGGATGGCCGCGTCGGTGCGATCCGCCATGCTCTCGATGCCAACGGCTTCGGCCACGTACAGATCATGGCCTACGCCGCGAAGTATGCCTCGGCCTTCTACGGACCGTTCCGGGACGCCGTGGGTTCGTCGAAGACTCTGAAAGGCGACAAGCGCACCTATCAGATGGACCCCGCGAACGGTGACGAGGCCCTCCGCGAAGCCGAACTCGATATCGCCGAGGGCGCCGACATGATCATGGTCAAGCCCGGCATGCCCTATCTCGATATCGTGTGGCGGCTGAAGGAGGCGTTCGGGATGCCGACCTTCGCCTATCAGGTGTCCGGCGAATATTCGATGATCCGTGCAGCGGCTGCAAACGGCTGGATCGACGGCGACAAGGCGATGATGGAGAGTCTCATCGCCTTCAAGCGCGCCGGAGCCGACGGGATACTCACTTACTTCGCGCCGTTTGCGGCAGAGATGCTGAAGAAGTGATCCCGACCCTCGACGACATCCGCGCTGCGGCGGGTCAGATCGCGGGCGTCGTCATGCGGACTCCATTCCTTCCTGCACCGCGGCTCTCCAAGCTGACGGGCGCCGACATCTGGGTGAAATACGAGAACCTGCAGGCGACCTCCTCGTTCAAGGAGCGCGGTGCGCTGGTCAAACTCCTGTCGCTGTCCGCGGCCGAACGCGCTCGCGGCGTAATCGCCATGTCGGCTGGCAATCATGCCCAAGCCGTCGCTTACCATGCTCAGCGCCTCGGCATTCCTGCAACCATCGTCATGCCGCGGCCGACGCCATTCGTAAAGATCGCGGCAACGCGGAGTTTTGGCGCAGACGTCCTTCTGGAAGGCGAAACACTGGCCGACGCGCAAGTCACCGTCGAAGGCATCATTGGAAGGACCGGCGCAACCCTCGTCCACCCCTACGACGATCCTGTCGTCATCCGCGGCGCGGGCACCATCGGCCTCGAGCTCATCGCCGACCGGCCTGATCTTGAGACCGTGATTGTCCCGGTCGGGGGCGGCGGACTGATTGCCGGAATCGCCATCGCCGTGAAGGCACTAAAGCCGGGCACCGAGGTCGTTGGCGTGGAGACCGAGCTTTGCCCGTCCATGTGGGCAGCGCTCCGTGGCGAGACCGCAAAGATTGGCGGCGAGACACTGGCCGAGGGTATCGCGGTCAAGAACGTGGGCAAGGTGACCTTGCCCATCGTTCGGAAATTCGTCGACGACGTAGTGCTCGTCGGCGAACGCGCCATCGAGCAGGCCGTCGCCGAATATCTGATGCTGCAGAAGACCATGGCCGAGGGTGCGGGCGCCGCTGGCCTTGCAGCGATCATTTCCGACACCGAGCGCTTCCGGGGCCGCCGTGTCGGCCTCGTGCTCGCCGGCGGCAACATCGACCCGCGCCTGGCTGCATCGATCATGGTGCGCGAGCTTGCCCGGGCAGAGCAGGTGGTGGCAGTTCGCATCCTCATTAGCGACCGGCCTGGCGTTCTCGGCGACATCGCCCGGACTATTGGCAGCGAGGGCGGCAACATCCTTGATGTTCATCACCATCGCACGATGCTCGACGTCCCGCCAAAGGGCGCGATCGTTGAGGTCACGATGGAGACGCACGGCGGCGCCCACGCCGCCGAGATCATCACTGCTCTGATGTCGCGAGGCTACCGGGTTGATCGGTTGGGGCCGGTGGCGGCAGCAGACGCATGACCGCGATTTCAGCGACAGCCGCCGCAGCTTCGCTGTTCGCACCCACGTTCGCCTCGACAGTAGCCACGCCGTGTCCGCTACCATTGGCCGTGCCGTTCGTGGCGTGGATGACCCGACCGTTGGTCTTTCCGTTGCGTGCGCCGTTTGCCTTCGCGACCGAAATCACGGTCGATCCGTCTGCCTGAACGGCGCGTTCTGCCAGCCGCTTGACCCATCCATCGTCACGAGGATCAAGTGCAACAACCTTGCTGATCGCACTCGAACCGCCCAAGGCCGACTGCAGATCGCGGAGGAACCCACGGAGCGCGGCATCCTCCTGCGCTCTCGGTTTCGCGAGTTCTTTTTTCAGTGACGCGAAGATCATCCCTCGGAGCGGCTCTGGCAGCTCGATTGCATCCTTCTTGACGATAACCATCGACGTCATCAGCCGGAGGAGCTTCTTCAAAGGATCGAGTTGGAGTTTGCCGCGGCGCAGAACGTGCGCCGCCTTGCGAAGCGTCGCCTCGCATTGCTCAGCCTCAAATTCCTTCGAGCGGTGCCGGAACATCTCCAGAGATTGCTCAAGGCCGAAAACCTGGATCACTGGATCAAAAGATTCCATGTTGTGGCAGAACGTCTGCGGCAGCGTGAATATGCCGATCTCTTTCGCTGCCACGATCAGCCGCTTTTGTTTGTCGACCGCCGAACGCAAGACAGCCGCCCGCAAGATGCCACTCTTTATGACGGGCGGAGCGAGGCTCGCACGCTCGACAAGGTAGGCATGCCGCTCGTCGCTTTCGCCGATTTCCGTAACGATGCGCCGGAGCTGCCAATGTTCCTGGATGGCTATCGAGACGAGGCCGACCAGGAGCAGAGACCCAACCGCCTGCATGGTGAAATAGTACGCTTGAGCTATCAGCGTGCCGCTGAAGACAACCTCCGTGCTGTCGCCGGTCAATCGATCGAGCAGCCCGAGCAAAAGGTCGGACGGCAACGAGCGAAGCGCGACCAAAACGTAGTCGATGACGGCGAAGCTCGTATGCGGGCGCTGATCGAATAGAGCAAAACCGCGCACCTCCGCCAGCCAGTAGGCGATCGCAACGGCATAAATGGCAAACAGAACAACCGAAACGGCGATGACTGTCGGCCGCGTCGCTGTCCGCGTGCCGCGGATCCAACGTGCATCGCCATCCATGACGCCGTCCATCACGTCAAAATCCTCGTAGACGATGAAGAATGCCGCACCAAGTACGAGGACCTGGAGCAGCGCTCCAAGGAAGAGGAGATATCCAGGATCGAGCTGCGCTGGGAGTGGCAGCGGCCAAGCAAGATCGGCGAGGAAGGTCCAAGTCGGGATCAGGGCGATAAGAGACCAGGACGCGTATTTCCACCAGGCTATGCGGCGGCGAACGCCGCGCGGCGACAGGAGGAAATCGACTATCGCCGAAGCGGCCCGACAAAGAATCACGGCCGGGAAGAAGAGCCCCGCGCCCAACCAGGCGACGGGCCTGCCCGCGGCTGGAGCCCGATGCAAAACAGAAAGAACGCCGATGACCCCAACGATCGCGGCAAGAAATGCAAGAAAAGTCCACATGGCGTCGCTCGAATCAGACGCCGCATCTCGGGGCCGCGGCCAACGGCCCCGCGTATATTAGCCTGAATGCCGGGCCCGAGGCGATTCTCTTCACGCCTCGTGGCGGCCTATCTTGTGACAACTCGGCAGACACAGCATTCTTTGGCTAGAACGGTTGGAAACCTCGGACGACAAGCAAGGCACAGGATAGCTTTGAGGCCATGAGCGACAGCGGACAACCAACACGGGCCGACCGTTTTGTGTACGACCCCGATACGCAGCCGGACCTTTTTGACGGCATCCTGTCGAAGCGGATCATCGCGTTTGTCGTCGATGCCGTGCTGATTGTTGCGCTCATGATCCCCGCCGCGCTCCTGGTGCTGATCCTCGGCGTCGTCACACTCGGAATCGGCTGGCTGCTCTTTCCGCCCCTCTTCGCCATCGTCGCTCTCGCATACGTCGCTCTGACCATGGGCGGACCAGGTTCGGCGACGATCGGCATGCGCATCGCCGGGGTCGAAATGCGGACATGGAGCGGCCAGAAGATGTTTCCGCTCCTCGCCATCATGCATTCCCTGATCTTCTGGTTCTCCGTCGGTCTCCTGACGCCGCTTATCCTTCTCGTCGGCCTCCTTACCGCGCGCCGCCAGCTTCTTCATGATCTGCTGCTGGGGGTCGTAGGCCTCAACGCCGACGCATTGCACCGCCGTGGCCTTTGAACGGGGGCCCTATTAGCCATCCCCCGAAGGCTTGCCTTTCCGTCCGGCTAGACCTTGGTATTATGACTGCGGGGGAGGCAAGCAATGGCGCCGCGCTGAAAGCATGACCCATCACACGACCGAGACTCCGCAGTTCTATCTAACGGCGCCGGCGCCCTGCCCGTACCTTCCCGGTCGCGCCGAGCGGAAGGTGTTCACCCACCTCGTCGGCGACCGCGCCGCCGCCTTGAACGACATCCTCACGCAGGGCGGATTCCGCCGCAGCCAGAACATCGCCTATCGCCCGGCCTGCGAAGGCTGCCGAGCGTGCATCTCGGTCCGTACGGTCGTTGACGCGTTCAAGGTGACACCGAACCTGAGACGCGTCGTGAAACGTAATCGCGACATCATCGGCGCCGAGACCACGGCAAGCCCTTCGTCCGACCAGTATTCCCTGTTCCGCGCCTATCTCGACTCTCGCCACGCCGAAGGCGGCATGGCCGACATGACCGTGCTCGACTACGCCATGATGGTCGGCGACTCCCACGTTGACACACTCGTAGTGGAGTATCGTTTCCGCGGCATCGACACCGGAATCACCGGCCGCGGCGAGGGTCCGCTGATCGCCACCGCACTGACAGACATTCTCGCCGACGGCCTGTCGATGGTTTATTCCTTTTTCGATCCGGACCATTCCGACCGCAGCCTGGGCACGTTCATGATCCTCGACCACATCCAGCGCGCCCGGAAGATGGGGCTTCCCTATGTGTATCTTGGCTACTGGGTCGATGGCTCGCGGAAGATGGGCTACAAGCGCCGGTTCAAGCCGCAGGAGCACCTGATGGCGCGGGGATGGGTACGCGTGGACGCCTAGTTCGAGCCGCCTCCCGCCAGCGTCGTCAGCATGAAGACGACGTAGATCAGCCCGCCAGTCGCGCCGAGCGGCGCGGCAAATTCCACCGGCGTCCCCGTCACTTTCGATCGCGCCAGCGCCGCGAGCGTGAGAAACGCCCACGCGATCGTGTGGAACCAGCGGAGCACGAACCAACGGAGTCCATTGGCATCGCCTGCCGTCGGGACGAAGACGTAGACGGCGGCCACGACGAACGCTGCACCCGCGAGCGCCAGCCACGGGATTCCGAAAACGCGCTCGGCGAAGAGATCGGGCATGGCTCTTGCCTACCGCGGCTCTGATCCTGAGAACAACTGCCAGAGCCAGCGTTCGCGGCGACGCTCCAGAACGCCGGCCAGCCGATAGGGCGCTGCATCGCCGCCGGAAGAGAGGCGATACGTCCCCTCGCCCGTGAACCACGCCACGTTGCCGGCGAGCGAAACCTTACGGTCGAGGAGCGCGAAAAGAACACGGTATGGCTGAGCGTAGAGCGAGGCGAAGAACGCTCGAAGCGCCTCTGGACCCCTCGCGACTTCGCCAACCTCGGAGCCAATCAGCGCGGCATCGGGATCTTCAGTGAAGCAAGCGAGCGACTCCGAAAGCCTGCCATTGGCGATGTGATCGAGGAAACCATCAACCGCCTGCAGCACTGCCCACTTCGCTTCAGCGTTCGCCAGCATCGTTTCGCATCTCCCCGCGCGGCGGCATTAGACGCGGAGAGACGGCTGTGAGGCAAGAGAAGCGGCTGTTTGGACAAAGCGGTGGGCGCTCGTGACAGAGCACCCACCGAAAGGATCAGAATTGGACGGCCGCGGTTCCCTTGGCGCCGTGATCCTGGGCGTTCGGACCGATCTGCCCTGAATACGAAACTCCCAAGGTCGCCCCGTTGCCCACCTTCATGTCGACGCCAGCCTCAGCAACGAATGCATCAGCAGCGACCGGGACACCGGCAACCGTGTACCCCTGCCCCTGGATAGTGAGGCTATCGAGCGGGGTGACATCGCCAAACGCGTGACGCCACCCGGCCATACCCCGGAAGACCAATCCATTGCCAACATCAGTTTCCGCCCGAGCACCCAGCGTCGTGAAGACGATGCTCTGCGAGCTGGCCGCTGCGGACACAGCAGCCATACCGCCGGTCTCGGAGAAGGCATCGGTGGCGACATTGATGTAGTTCGCACCGGCGAACGGTGTGAACATACCCATGTCGGCCCCGATGTCACCGAAAGCCTGTATAGTCCGCGCCTTGTAGTTGGCGGTCAGCGTTTGCATCAGAACCGACCGCGTCGTGCCGATCGTGTTAAGGCTATAGGCACCACCAACGTGGACCGCGACAGGACCGGCTTCTCCGCCGCCGTAGGCAAGCGCATGGAAACTCTGCACATTGCCGGTGGCATTACGACTGTCTGACCGCAGCGCACTGACGCTGTAGCCGCCGCCGATGCCAACGAGCCAATCGCCATTCCCGGCGTCCACACCGCCATGGGTAGCGTTCAGCTTTCCGGCGTTACCCGTGGCATCGCCAAGCTGGATGACGTGGCCGTATCCTTGCGCCCACGCTCCGGGGCCGCCATCCTTGGCCGTTGGCCACTTGGTCTTGTCATCCTCCGCGTAGGCCAGCGGTGCGACCGGCGGCGAGCCGCCGAGGGTCTGGTCAAGCCGATCACCCATCGCTTCCGGCAGGTACTCAGCCGTTTCGATGAGTGCGCTCTTCGTTGAGGCGTGGAAGTCACCCGACAGTTGATCCAGCGTCTGGAGAATGGCGGGAAGGCCCAACGTCGCGATCTGAGCGTAGAGCGGGTTGGTCAGCAGCAGATTGTCGAGGGCACCGCCAACGGCCCCTTGGTTCTTCGTCTGCGACAAGAACGCCATCGTCTGACCACTCTTGGCGAAATGCAATTCGAAGTGATTGCCGTCGATGAACGCAGTCGGCGTCAACAACGGCATATCGTTGCCGACGACCGTGAACGAACCCGCCGCAGCCCCGACACCCTGGAGGAAAATGTAGTCGACGTTCGGATCAAAGCTTCCGTCGCCTCCGTGAACGTCCACTTTGCCGGGATTGCCCGTCGCCACAGCACTCGCCAAGACGTTGTCGTTGGCGCCGAGATTAATGTTCAGGATCCCGCCGGTGAACGTCACTGGGCCGTTGACGTTCTGGGTGCCCATTGCTCCGAGATCCCAGCGGGCATTGTTCGCGATCGTGACAGCAGTGGTATTGGCGAAGGCATCGCCGACGCCCATTTTTACGGTGCCATTGTTGATCGCCGTGGCGCCGGAATAGGTGCTGTGCCCACCCAGAGTCAGAACGCCGCCACCGACTTTCGTCAAACCGCCGGAGCCTTGAATGACGCCGTTGAAGGTTGAGCTGTTGCTTGTGCCGGCAGTCAAGAAACTCGTGCCGAGATTGACGACGCTACCCGAAACACCGGCAAGATCCTTGATCGTCTTGGAGCCTGTCGTGATGTCGAAGGTTGCTCCCGACGCCGCAAGATTAAGCCCGCTGCTGGTAGCAATCGTTCCGGCGCCACCAAGAGCCAAAGTGCCACCGTTGACGATGGTGGCGCCGGTGTACGTGTTGACGCCGTTCAGAGACAGAATTCCAATGCCGTTCTTTTGAAGATTGCCCGTGCCTGAGAGAATTCCGTTCCACGTGGCGCCAAGGCCGTTGGTATCGATGGTCGAGGTTGTGCCGCCGGTCAGCGTCGCATCGACATTGGTGACCAGCGCCGAGGTGATAACCTTGATCGTGCCGCCGCCGAGGTTAAACACATAGCTGCCGGTGCCGTTCGCGCCGAAGCCGGTTTACCGCTCGCCGTGCAGGCTGGTTCCACCGATCTCGAGTGTGCCGCCGTTCAGGTTGTAGGTGCCCTGATTGTAACCCTGGAGATAGAGGTTTGCTAGATTGGCGACACGGAAAGTACCGCCGGTCTGGGTCAGGGTGCCCTGCGTCAAGGCACCGCCGCCGGGGTTGTTGTTGCCGATGACAAACTCGCCACCCTGCATGTCGAAGAGGCCGCTGCCGCTGATGTTGAGCAACCCGGTGCTGTTGCGGGCCAGGTTATTGCTGCGGCCAATGGTGACACCACTGGCGCCGGTAACAACAATCGACCCGCCGCTGAGATTATAGGTACCGTTGCCGCCCTGGTTGCCGATATTGAACGCTGCCGGAT
>JAYTZZ010000120.1:0-4282 GCA_043741595.1 Hyphomicrobiales bacterium
GACATGTAGAGAAGCAGCTTAAGCGCCGAGGCGAGTTCGATGATCGCGAGGTGCCGGCCGGAATACTCGAGCACCATCGCCTCGTGAACCATCGTCAACTCGAGATGCGTCGCCGGGTTGTCGACTGGAATACGCCCGTTTTCGGCGATCGCCACGATGATGAGTGCGACGAGCGCGAGGCCCAGCGAAACGCGCAAGCCGACATCCGACGAGGCGAGCGTGGCGGCCACCACTGAGAGCTGGGTCGAACGAGCGACGAGCGCCAGTGTGAAGACGATCATGATCAACGCCGGCTCGGCCAGCGAGGCGATCATCACCTCGCGGCTTGAGCCAATGCCGCCGAACGATGTGCCGACATCCATTCCGGCAAGCGCCAGAAAGAAACGAGCGCTGGCGAGCAGCGCGATGATCGCGATGAGGTCGGCCGACCAGCTGAAGATGAGCCCGGTCGCAAACGTGGGCACCAGGGCGGCGGCAACCCAGGTTGTCGCAAAGATCAGGTAAGGCACCGCGCGGAACAGCCACGAAGCGTTGTCGGCGAGAACGACTTCCTTGCGGAGCAGCCGGAGGATGTCGCGATATGGCTGGATCAGCGGCGGACCGCGGCGTCGCACCAGACGTGCCTTGATCTTGCGCACCAGCCCGGTGAGTAGCGGCGCCAGCGCCAGCACCAGCAGCATCTGCGCGCCCTGGATGGCGAGGTCGCGGATCAGGGCCACAGCGCCACCAGCGACAGAAGTGCGATCAGCGCCACGAAGACGAGGCTGAGATACTGGCGAATGGTGAGAAACTGGAACCGATTGAGGTAGTCGGCGGCGATCGCGACACCGGCCGCTACGGGAGCGTAGAGCCATTCCCACACTAGATCGCGCGTCCGCACCGTCAGGCGTGCCGGCGCGAGACTACCCGGTGTCGGCATGTCGACATGCTCGCTCGCCTGAAAGACGATCGAGCCGAACACCCGCCGGATCGGCTGGGCGAAACTCCCGGCGGTGTATTGCGTCGCCGGACTGGCATTGGGGAAGCCTCCGTCCCACGCCGGCGCGCGTCGAAGTCTCCGCGATGCCAGCCGATGGATGGCGACGGCTCCAGCCGAAGCTGAAATTGCGATAAAGACGAAAACGAGGAGGCCGTTGTAGGAGCTCCGCCCCTCGCCGATCGGAACAATGGAAAGCCACGCCACCGCGCTTTGGAGCGGCATGCGGTCGCCGACGAGACTCGTTGCCACCGGCGCCAGCGTGTCGATGACGATGCCCGGCAGAACGCCGGCAAGCAGGCACAGGAGCGCCAGCCCGAACATGGCGGCGAGAGAGAAACGATCGACCTCCTTGGCCTTCGCCGCCGCGGAGCTGCGTGGCCTGCCGAGAAAAGCGATCCCGTAGGCGCGGACGAAACAGGCGGCGGCCAATGCTGCCGAAAGCGCAAGCAGCGCGCCGGTCGCCGGCACCAGTATCTTAAGGCTCCACTGCGGGAGATCGGGGCTGAGCAGGATCGCCTGGAACGTCAGCCACTCCGACACGAACCCGTTCAGCGGCGGGAGCGCCGCGATCGCGACGCAGCCGACAAGGAACACAAAAGCGGTGAACGGCATGCGGTGAATCAGACCGCCCATCTGCTCGATCCGCCGCTCACCGGTCGCTGTCAGCACGGCGTCGGCGCCGAAGAAAAGGAGACTCTTGAATAACGAGTGATTGAACACGTGAAAGAGCGCGGCGGTGATGGCGAGCGCTGCAGCGGTCGCCATGCCGTTGGTCTTGAACGCGAGCGCAAGGCCGAGCCCGACGAAGATGACGCCGATGTTCTCGACAGTACTGTAGGCGAGGAGTTTTTTGATGTCGTCCTGGAACATCGCGTAGAGCACGCCCATGACCGCGGTGATGCCGCCGAGGGCGAGGATGAGAACGCTCCACCACCACTCCGGCGCGCCGAGGAGATCGAAGGCGACGCGGATGAATCCGTAGATCGCGACCTTGGTCATCACGCCACTCATCAGCGCCGAGACGTGGCTGGGCGCGGCCGGATGGGCGAGCGGCAGCCAGACGTGCAGCGGAACAAGCCCGGCCTTCGACCCCGCGCCGATGGTCACGAGAATGAGCACCAGCGCCGAAAGCGGCACCG
Organism: Hyphomicrobiales bacterium; assembly: GCA_043741595.1. GTDB lineage: Bacteria > Pseudomonadota > Alphaproteobacteria > Rhizobiales > Kaistiaceae > DASZQY01. Next base: position 2,119 of record JAYTZZ010000120.1, read on the forward strand.
CCCCGGCCTCGCGGATCGCCGAAAAAGCGTAGTGCCCAGTCGGTCCCGCGAGGAGACCGAAGGCGAGCAGCAACGCCAGCGTGCCGGCACTCGCCATGACGATGTAGACATAGCCAGCGCGCGCGTTCTCCCCTTCCCGATGATGGGCCATGACCAGCGCCCACGAGGAGAGTGACATGAACTCCCAACTGAGCAGGAAGGTGAAGGCGTCGTCGGCGAGCACGACCAGGTTCATGCCGGCAAGAAACGCCGCATAGAACGGCAGCACGCGCTCCGGGGCCGATTCGTGGCGGCCGTATCCCAGCGCATAGATACTGGCGGCTGCCCCGCCGAGATTGACAACAACCAGGAAGAACGACGCCAGCGCATCCAGCCGGTACAGCGACCCCAGCCACGGCAAGCCGAGCGGCAGTGTCACCGTCGAGATTGAAGCGGCGTTGCCGATGAGGTGAGAAAGAGCCGCAAGGAGCATGACGGCGGAGACTGTGAACGTCAGGCCGTAGATCGTCCGGGTCGCGCCGGACCATCGACCGATCGCGACCGCCAGAATCGCCGTCATCAGCAGAACGGCGACGCACCACAGCATCAGGCTGGCCGGGGCGAGGTTCATGGCGGCGCTTTCAGCCGCACGCCGCGCCCGCCCGTCTGGCTAGCCGCCCCTTCGCCGATCAGTTCGATGCCAGCCGCGACGAGCGCCGAGACCAGCTTCATCAGTGAGTCGACGTTGCCGCGGATGACGCCGTCGCTCGCCTCCATTCGCTGGATGGTCGGAACGGAAAGGCCGGACAGTGCCGCCAGGCGGCGCTGATCAATGCCCAGCAAAGCCCGGGCCGCTCTCAATTGCGGTGCGGTGATCATTGCCTGCGTGGCGACCCGTCAGAGCCCTCGGCGCATCACATCTTCTGCTTACAACATGCATATACGGGTATCAATGCTGATTCTAGATGTCTGGTACATCAGCGAGTTCAGGTATTGCTGGCCCGTCTATCGCCCGACTGCAAATCTAGGAAGAATCTCGCCTCGGAGGGAAAACGGTCGAGACTGATCAGAATGGCTGGCGGAGAAACAGTCCGTCGCGAACTTCTCTCAGTTCAAATCAGGGAAATTCACAGGGATCTGCTGTCTGATTGTTAGCAATCTTGCGCCGAAAAGCGTACGAGCTTGTTGGCAGGAACACGTTGATCAGAGGAGATTTATGTTGGCTCAGGCACGAAATACCAAGGCCGCCAAAAGGACAGTTTCAAGCAAACCTGGCGCTCCTATCAAAGACACTCTTACAAAATCTGCTCTGATCAATCTCATTGCAGAACAGAACGGTATCCCGCGCGATACGGCCAAAGGCGTCTTCGCTACGCTTGAAAACGCGCTTTTGGGATCGGTGCATCCGCGCGGGGCTGGCGAATTTACGTTGCCAGGATTGCTGAAAGTCACGCTCCGAAAAGTACCTGCTCGAAAAGCCGGGACGATGATTCGCAATCCCGCTACGGGCGAAATGATGGCGGGGGCAGCTAAACCCGCAAGTGTGCGCGTCAAGATTCGAGCTTTGTCAAAACTGAAAACAGCAGCCTTATCCTGATCGCAGACGCAACAAAGATCCCGCAGTGAGTCGATTCCCCTGCTCGCCAAGCGCCGATCAGGGGTTTCGATCTCGCAATCGACGGCCTGAACAGGGAATTCCCTTCCGGCCCAAAAGCGCGGCCAGGATCGGATACTAACTGGCGGATTGAAAACGACGCGCTTCCGATGCCAAAGCAGTTGAGGAACGATTTCCGATGTAGTCATCGGACCAGGAGCGCAGCGGAGACACCGCGATACCTTTCTCGTCGAACACGTGGACGAAGCGTTGATCGACTGCGTAGCTTAGGCGGCTTCCGTCAGCGATCGGATAGATCCCGCGGATCGATGCAACGACACGTTCGCCTGACTCGGTTCGTGAATAGATGATGGTATCAGCGCCGAGCATCTCCGTCGCGTCGACGATCACGCGGATGTCGCCGCGATCCGACAGGACAAGATGCTCCGGACGAACGCCGACGGTGCATTGTTGGCCGATCATCGAAGCTGACGTGATCCTCCCCCATTGAAGTGGTCCGCCCTGATGTATGGCTTTGAGCCAGAAGGAGGACCCCGATGCCGAAGAAGAGACACCATCCCGAAGAGATCG
>JAYTZZ010000121.1:0-4281 GCA_043741595.1 Hyphomicrobiales bacterium
CCTTGAATTGGCGGAGTTCAAGGCCGCGCTTGCTCGATTGCCGCCAGACCAGCGGGAGGCTGTCGTCCTTGTCGGCGCGTCAGGCTTTTCCTACGAGGAAGCAGCGGAAATCTGCGGCTGTGCGGTAGGCACGATCAAGAGCCGCTTGAACCGCGCTCGCACCCGCCTGGCGGAACTCATGATGATCGAAGGCGCAGAGGATTTCGGTCCGGACGCCGCGACGCGAGGGATTCTCACGGACGCCGGAACCTAGCCGCCCGAACGGTTAGTTCGGATTGGGAACAATTGGCGGCGATAGATTGTGATTCCTGCTCATCGCCTCCTCCGCCGGGTCGACGAAGATCCTTCGAACCTCTTCGCCCGCTCGCCGAACGCTATCCGTTTTCTTCTGAAGCCGCTCTTCCAGTTGCTTGCGCGCTGCTTGATCCATGTCAAAGCCTCTCGGTCGGCCCAGATAGTGGGCGTTAGAAGGAACATTCGAGAACGGTCGATGTTCCCGCAATTAATTTGAAGGGGAACCTTTTCTCCGGCCAAAGGTTTTCGAGGCAGAGACATCCGGCTCTCGTTGCCGGAATCCTTTGTGCTGGGGGGACCGCCACCGTCGCCAAAAGGGCGGCTTTCCGGAAGCTGGCGGCTTCCACGACAATAGGAGCAAACAAAATGTCACAGAACGACAGAATGACTCATGATGATCGCTATCGCGAGGAAGTCAGGAATACTCGCGATGAATCGACAGGGACCGCCAACATCGTCATTGTCGTCGTAATCGCGCTGTTTGGGCTCGGACTTTTGTACTGGGCGGCTTCTTCGTACTCAGGTGGAACGTCGCCTGACACGACGACCATCACCACGCCGGCCCCGGCCCCAAGCGATACGCTCAATCCGCCGGCTGACACCACAGCCCCGGCGTCGCTCAACAACGACACGGCTCCGTCGACCTACGAAGCCGCGCCGGCCGAACCTCCGGCAGCGCCAGTAACCCCCGCACCGGAGCCCGCGCCAGCGCCGGCCCCGTAGTTATTCGCGGTGTATCTTTCTGCCAACCCCTCGCCCCGTTGGGCGGGGGGTTTTCAGTTACAGAAGGCTGGCTCCGGCACCACTCTTTCAAAGTAAGCGCATCTATGGTCTGCCTTGTGGCACTCGGAGAAATCCCGATGGCCCCACCGCCGAGATTCAGCGCTGGTCGCGCCGAGCAGCTGTGTTCTCCCGAGCCGTTTAAGGTTGCGCGCGCATGACTGCCCGACGAGTGGAGAGGGAGTTCCTGGACGAACTTCCGGCCGATGATCCGCGCGCCATTCATTCACGCCGCGACCTGAGACTGTGCAACGCACTAATGTACCAGCCGACGATCATGGCGCGGTTGATCGCCCGTCATTGCGCCGAGACGCCACGCACCATGGTCGACATCGGGACAGGCGATGGAACGTTTGCTCTCTCGATTGCGCGGCGTCTTGCTCGGCGCTGGCAAGGGGTGAGCGTGACTCTCGTTGATCGGCAGAACATCGTCAGCGATACAACGATAGGCGCATTCGAAGGTCTCGGCTGGCGGGCGGAGCGAGAGTCCGCCGATGTGTTCGAGTTCTTCGCGCGTTCGCGGCAACTTGACTTGGTCACTGCGAATCTCTTCCTGCATCATTTCCCGGATGAGCGCCTGGCCGAATTGCTGACGACAATCGGACAGTCCGCGCGATTGTTTGTCGCGGGCGAACCTAGGCGCGGTCCGGCGGCGGCGATCGGTTGCCGTTTCTTGCCGATCTTTGGCTGCAACGCGATCACCCTGCACGACTCTGCCGCGAGCGTGCGTGCAGGATTTCGCGGCGAGGAGTTGTCCGCCTTGTGGCCACTGGGGGCGGGCTGGAAACTCTCGGAACACGCGGCGATTCCGTTCACGCATTGCTTCGCCGCCACGCGCGCACCGGGAGGTCTCTCTTGATCTACGACGCGTTGGTGATTGGCGGTGGACCGGCGGGCGGCACGACGGCACTGCTATTGGCCAAGGCGGGATGGTCGGTGGCCGTCGTGGAGAAGGCGCCCTTTCCGCGCCGCAAGGTTTGCGGCGAGTTCATCTCGGCGACCACGTTGCCACTTCTTGACACGCTCGGTCTCGCCGACGCGTTTCTGAAGAGTGCGGGACCGGCGGTCCGCCGCGTCGGTTTCTTCGCCGGCGACGCCACGCTTTCCGCGCCGATGCCGGAGACGGAGGGCGGCATCGAACCGTGGGGGCGGGCCCTTGGGCGCGAGCACCTCGACCTCATGATCTTCAGTGCGGCCGTTAGCGCAGGCGCACGTGCATGGCAGCCGTGGACCGCCATGGATCTTCGCCGGCAGGGCGATCTCCATACTTGCGAGATCGCCGCCGACGGGAAAACTGAGCAGCTCTCCGCACGGATCGTCATCCTTGCCAACGGGTCGTGGGAGCGCGGTCCGCTCCCGGCGGACGTACCGGCGCATCGGCCATCGGACCTGCTCGGCTTTAAGGGCCATTTCAAGGAATCCACTCTTCCGGAAGGCCTGATGCCCTTGCTCGCCTTCGCCGGCGGCTACGGCGGGATGGTCCACGTGGATGGCGGTCGCGTAAGCCTTTCCTGCTGTATTCGACGCGATGAGCTGAAGAGAAGTCGCGAGCGCACCCCCGGCCGCCCGGCGGGCGAAGCTGTGTTGGAGCACATCAAGACTTCTTGCCGAGGCGTCCGCGAAGCTCTGGCGTCAGCGTACCTTGATGGCCCCTGGTTGTCGGCCGGTCCCATCCGACCCGGAATCCGCCGACGCGCGGCAGATAGCATGTTCTTCGTGGGCAATATCGCCGGCGAAGCGCATCCCATCATCGCCGAGGGCATCAGCATGGCGATCCAGTCGGCGTGGCTGTTGACTCGCAATTTCATCGCCGCTGGACCCGAGGCGGCTAGCGGGGCCGCCGCTGCAAAAATCGGACGCGCCTATGCGGCGGAGTGGCGGCGTGTGTTCGCATTTCGTCTGCGCACATCGATGGCTTTGTCTGCTCTCCTTACGGGGCCACGGGGCGGCGCCATCGTCACGCCTGTCGTCAGGCAATTCCCGGCGATCCTCACTCTCGGCGCGCGTTTCGCCGGCAAGGTGCGGGAACTTCCCGCGATTTGATCCGCGTCATTTCCGATGCATGGCCCGCTCCATCGCGCCGATGGCCGCGGCCGATTCCTTGGCGAGCGATCCCATGGTAAGGCGCGTTTCGACGACCAGCGCGAACGCGCCGGTGACGAATGCTGCGAAGCCAACACCACCCAGAACGACCGCGAATACGACGATGAGATCCAGCAGCACACCGCTGACCGCTTGAGCGAGCACCGCGCCCAGAATTGACGTCACCGTGGCGAGGGCAAACATCGCCGCCGCGAGATAGAAGCCCGCGATCGCGAGACCGATGAGACGTATAACGACGACCAACCGTGCGGAGCTCGTCCGCTTCGACGGTCAGCAAACGCTCCGGCGAGGGCTTGCCCAAGAGGGCGGTGAGTTGGCGCGAGCGGTCGATGGCTCGCGCGAAGCGATTGGTGGTGCTGAGCAGCAGGAGCGAAGTGGCGTTTGTGAGGAGCGCCGGCCCGCTCACATAGGAGAGCACGACGAAGGGATTCGTATCGAGGGCCATGTCTCAGCTCCGTTGAATCAGCGGGAAGGGGCATACCGCCAGTAGCCGGGAGAAGCAAAACGCCCGCCATAGTCGCCCGCATTGCCTCCGGCCACGGTCGCCATCCTTCCCCGCGGGCCCCTATTGGGTTATCGCTCTAGCCAATTCGGGGAGGCGCATGCCGGGTCAAGTCTTTGATCTCGCGATTATTGGCGGCGGTATCAACGGCTGCGCCATTGCCCGCGACGCAGCGGGCAGGGGGCTCAGCGTTTTCCTTTGCGAGGAGCGTGACCTCGGCTCGGCCACATCGTCGGCTTCGACCAAGCTGATTCATGGCGGCCTCCGCTACCTCGAGCACTATGACTTTCGCCTTGTCCGCGAGTCGCTTCTCGAACGGGAGGTGTTGCTGCGGGCTGCTCCGCATCTCATCCGGCCGATACGTTTAGTTCTCCCGCATCACAACGGCCTTCGTCCGTGGTTCATCATTCGTCTCGGCCTCTTCGCCTACGATCATCTGACATTCAACCGCACCCTGCCGGCGACGAGGGAAGTCGACCTCTTTGCCGACCCCACCGGCAACGGCCTGAAGAAGAGCTACCGCCGCGCTTTTGAATTCTCCGATTGCACCGTCGACGACTCGCGTCTGGTCGTGCTCTGCGCCCGCGACGCCGCCGACAGGG
>JAYTZZ010000122.1:0-9930 GCA_043741595.1 Hyphomicrobiales bacterium
AAATCGTGGCGATGATCATCGAGAAGGAGCGCCCGGACGCACTGCTGCCGACCATGGGCGGACAGACGGCACTGAACTGTGCCCTGTCGCTCCGCAAGATGGGCGTGCTGGAGAAATTCGGCGTCGAGATGATCGGCGCCACGGCCGACGCCATCGACAAGGCCGAGGACCGCGAGCTTTTTCGCGAAGCGATGAAGAAGATCGGGCTGGAGACACCGCGCTCCGTGCTCGTCCACAAGCTCGGCGATGCGCTGGACGCGCTCGACGTTATCGGTCTCCCCGCCATCATCCGCCCGTCGTTTACTCTTGGCGGCACCGGCGGCGGGATCGCCTACAACCGCGATGAATTCCACGAGATCGTTGAGCGCGGGCTCGACGCTTCACCGACCGACGAGGTGCTGATCGAGGAATCGGTGCTCGGCTGGAAAGAATTCGAGATGGAGGTCGTCCGCGACAAGAAGGACAACTGCATCATCGTCTGCTCGATCGAGAACGTTGACCCGATGGGCATCCACACCGGCGACTCGATCACCGTGGCCCCTGCCCTCACCTTGACCGACAAGGAATTCCAGGTGATGCGCGACGCCTCGATCGCGGTGCTCCGCGAGATCGGCGTCGAGACCGGCGGATCGAACGTGCAGTTCGCGGTGAACCCCGCTGACGGGCGACTGATCGTCATCGAGATGAACCCGCGCGTGTCGCGCTCCTCGGCGCTGGCGTCGAAGGCGACGGGCTTCCCGATCGCCAAGGTCGCGGCAAAACTCGCCGTCGGCTACACGCTCGATGAATTGGACAACGACATCACTGGCGGAGCGACGCCGGCGAGCTTCGAGCCGACCATCGATTACGTCGTCACCAAGATCCCGCGCTTCGCCTTCGAGAAGTTTCCCGGCGCTGAGCCGATGTTGACCACATCAATGAAGTCCGTCGGCGAGGTCATGGCGATCGGCCGCACGTTCGCCGAGTCGCTGCAGAAGGCGTTGCGGGGATTGGAGACCGGGCTGACCGGCCTCGACGAGGTCGTCATCCCGGGCTTAGGCCAGGGCGACGACAAGAACGCGATCCGCGCCGCACTCGGCAAGCCGACGCCAAACCGGCTGGTGGCGTGCGCGCAGGCGATGCGCCTCGGCCTGACGGTCGAGGAGATCGCCGCTGTCTGCCACATCGACCCCTGGTTCCTGCGGCAATTGCAGTCGATCGTCGAGACGGAAGCCGAAGTGAAGCGGCTGGGCCTGCCTACGACAGCCGGCCCTCTACGTCGGCTGAAAGCGCAGGGTTTTTCCGACCAGCGGCTGGCGCATCTCGCCGGCAAGAGCGAGGCACACGTCGCGACCTTGCGCACAAAGCTCGCCGTGCATCCGGTCTTCAAGCGCATCGACACCTGCGCCGCCGAATTCGCCTCGCCGACAGCGTATCTCTATTCGACCTACGAACTGCCGTTTGCCGGGGCGCTGGCGAGCGAAGCCATGCCCAGCGACCGCAATAAGGTCATCATCCTCGGCGGCGGGCCGAACCGCATCGGCCAAGGCATCGAGTTCGACTACTGCTGCTGCCACGCCTGTTTCGCGCTCGCCGACGCCGGCTACGAGTCGATCATGATCAACTGCAATCCGGAGACGGTCTCCACCGACTACGACACCTCCGACCGGCTCTACTTCGAGCCGCTCACGGCCGAGGATGTGCTGGAGATCGTGCGACTGGAGCAATCGAACGGCACGCTCCACGGCGTCATCGTCCAGTTGGGCGGGCAGACGCCGCTGAAACTCGCCGATGCGCTGGAAAAGGCAAAGGTGCCCATCCTTGGCACCTCGCCCGACGCCATCGACCTCGCCGAGGACCGCGAGCGTTTCCAGAAGCTGATCGAGACGCTGAAGCTGAAGCAGCCGCGGAACGGCATCGCCAAGTCGGGCGCGGAGGCGAAGAAGATCGCCGAGGCGATCGGCTTCCCGGTGGTCATCCGGCCATCGTATGTGCTGGGCGGGCGGGCGATGGAGATCGTCCACGATACGCCCCAGCTCGAGCGCTACATCACGGAGGCCGTTGTTGTCTCCGGAAAGTCGCCGGTACTCATCGACTCATATCTATCCGACGCCATCGAGGTCGACGTTGACGCTCTCGCCGACGGTAAGGACTTCTTCGTTTGCGGCATCATGGAGCACATCGAGGAAGCTGGCATCCACTCGGGCGACAGCGCCTGTTCGCTGCCGCCCCACTCGCTCTCGGATGCCATCCTCACCGAACTCGAGCGGCAGACCGGCGAACTCGCGCTGGCGCTCAACGTCGTCGGGCTGATGAACGTTCAGTACGCGATCAAGGACGGCGACATCTACATCCTCGAAGTGAACCCGCGCGCCTCGCGCACTGTTCCGTTCGTGGCGAAGACTGTGGGTACGCAATTTGCCAAGATCGGCGCACTCATCATGGCGGGCGCGCCGCTCAAGAGCTTTGGCCTCAAGAAGACCACGCTGAAGCACGTCGCAGTGAAGGAGGCGGTGTTCCCCTTCGCCCGCTTCCCCGGCGTCGACACGCTGCTCGGCCCGGAAATGCGCTCGACCGGCGAGGCCATGGGCCTCGACCACGACTACGCCATTGCTTTCGCCAAGAGCCAGCTCGGCGCCGGCAGCCCGGTGCCGACCTCGGGTACCCTCTTCGTCTCGGTCCGCGACAACGACAAGAAGAAGATCGTCGAGCCGGTGAAACGGCTGGAAAGGCTCGGGTTCAGGATCATCGCCACCATCGGAACCCAGCGGTTTCTGGCGGAAAACGGGGTTGCCTGCACCACCATCAACAAGGTGCTTGAAGGCCGTCCGCACATCGTCGATGCTATCAAGAACGGCGAAGTCCAGCTCGTCTTCAACACGACGGAAGGCGCGCAGGCCATCGTCGACAGCCGGTCACTCCGGCGGGCCGCCCTGTTGCACAAGGTCCCTTACTACACCACCATCGCAGGCGCGATTGCGGTATCCTTGGGGATCGAGGCGTACCGGTCCGGCACGCTTGAAGTTCGCCCGCTGCAATCTTACTTCGCCCCGGCGGGGTAGGCGCGGCGCGGAACACCGGCAAGTCAGAAACGTTGGCGGTGGGGCTCCGGCCGAAGGACCCCGCCAGTTGTGCTATTATTCTCAGGGCTCGCGCCGGTTTAGGCCGCCGCGAGCCGATTAGTGGAAGGTTGTGGTGCGATGGAAAAGATTCCGATGACCGCTGCGGGACACGCGGCACTGGAAACCGAATTGAAGCGGCGGACGAGCACCGAGCGTCCGCGTATCATCGAGCTGATTGCCGAGGCCCGCGGCCATGGCGACCTCTCCGAGAACGCCGAGTATCACGCCGCCAAGGAAGCCCATGGCCATAACGAAGGCCGCATCCTCGAAATCGAGGATCAGCTTTCGCGTGCCGAAATCATCGACGTGTCGAAACTCTCCGGCAAGACGGTGAAGTTCGGCGCGACCGTGACGCTCGTCGACGAAGACACCGAAGAGAAGAAGAAGTACCAGATCGTCGGCGACGTCGAGGCCGACGTGAAGGGCGGCCGTATCTCGATCTCCTCGCCGATCGCCCGCGCCCTGATCGGCAAGACCAAGGGCGACACGGTGGAGGTCACGACGCCGGGCGGTGCGCGATCTTACGAGATCCTGGATGTCAAGTTCAACGGAACCTGACGTCACTGAAACCTATCGCTTCACGCCAGACGACCTGAACGCCGCGGGGCGCCTCCCCGGGATCGGCGCCTTCATGCGCGTCAAGAACGGCGCCGACTTTATCGAGGCGACGATCCGCTCGCACATGCCGCACCTCGACGAGATCGTCGTCGTCCACAACCAGTGCACCGACGCGACCCCAGCGATTCTGGCGCGGCTGGTGGCGGAGTTCAGCGGCAGACTCCGCGTCTTCGCTTACCGGCCGAAGGTCCACGCGCCCGGAAGCGAAGCGCACGCGAAGGAACCCGCGGATTCGCCAGCGAGCTTCGTCAACCAGTCGAACTACGCCCTTACTCGCACGCGCTACCGCGTGGCGATGAAGCTCGACGACGATCATCTGGCGATGGACGAGAGGCTGGCGGCGCTTACCGGCCGCATCCGGGCGGACGACTACTATCTCTCCAAGGTGTTGTGTTTCTCGGGCATCAATCTCGCCCGCGACGAGAAGGGAGCGGTCGACGTACTGAAGCGCGAGCCATTCGCCGGCACCGGCGATCATTTCTTCTTCGAGGTGACGCCGGAAACGCGCTTCATCCATCACCCGCGCTTCGAGGATTTCCACCACGGCAAGCCGCGTGTCTTCACCGACTTCACCTACTGGCATCTAAAGTACCTGAAGCCGGGATTCGGCTTCGCCAACCGCGACATCGACGGGGGCGGCAACCCGCGCTTTGAGCGGAAGCGGCAAGCATTTCTTGCTGACCGGCGCGTGATTTCGCTGGCCGAAGTTCGTACCAGCGCCCCTGCTCTCATCGATCTCACGACCATGCTGCCGTTGCCCGAGAAGGCTCGGCTATGGGTGGAACGTTGGCGGAAGTTCCTCAGCGACCCGCCGACAGAAGGGGACATGACTGCTTCGGTCGCGGCTGCTATGCGACGGGGACCGCCGGTTCGTCCTTGACGCGGCGGAGAACGAGCGAGGTCCGCACGCTCCCAACATTCGCCGTCTTGGTCAGTTGCTCGATGATGAACGTCTGGAAGGCGCGGAGATCCGGCGCGACGCATTTCAAAACGAAGTCGACCTCGCCCGACAAGAGGTGACATTCGCGCACGATCGACCAGCCTCGCACCTTGTCCTCGAAGGCGACGAGATCGGCTTCGGCCTGGGTATTGAGGCCGACGAAAACGAACGCCGTGAGATCGAAGCCGAGGCTCTTCTCGTCGAGAAGCGCACGATACCCGCGGATGATACCGCCCTCTTCCAAGGCCCGCACGCGGCGGAGGCATGGCGGCGCCGAGATCCCGACTCGACGCGCGAGTTCGACGTTGGTCATACGGCCATCGCCCTGGAGTTCCTTGAGGATTTTCCAGTCGATGGCGTCGAGGTGGGCTTTCAAAGGGGTGGTCTCGCTACTATCTATCGGGTGGCGCCGAGCAGCAGGACGGCGCTCAAGCCTTGCATTTTTGCACGATTCGGCAAGAAAAGTTCGTGGGTAAGCAATAGTTAGCCAAGCGGCTGCTTTGCAAGACCCAGTGCCGCGCATAGAATTTCGGCCAATCAGCCGAATCCATTGGAAGACAGCCATGCACGCGAAGGTCATCATTGTCGGCTCCGGCCCGGCCGGCTACACGGCCGCGGTTTACGCCGCTCGCGCGATGCTGGAGCCGGTGCTGATCTCCGGCGTGACCGTCGGCGGCCAGCTCACCACCACCACCGACGTCGAAAACTATCCGGGCTTCGCCGACATCATCCAGGGGCCGTGGCTCATGGAGCAGATGAAAGCGCAGGCCGAACACGTCGGCACGCGCTTCGTCAACGATCATGTCATGTCCGTCGACCTGTCGCGGCGGCCGTTCGTGCTCAACGGCGACTCCGGCACGACCTACACTACCGACGCGCTGATCCTCGCTACAGGCGCCGAGGCCAAATGGCTGAACCTGCCGTCGGAGAAGAAATTCCGCGGCTACGGCGTTTCGGCGTGCGCAACCTGCGACGGCTTCTTCTACAAGAACCGCGAGGTGGTGGTGGTCGGCGGCGGCAACACCGCGGTTGAGGAGGCTCTCTTCCTCACCAACTTCGCCACCAAGGTCACAGTCGTTCACCGGCGCGACGTATTCCGCGCCGAGCGCATCCTGCAGAACCGCCTTTTCGCCAACAAGAAGATCGAAGTGGTCTGGGACTCCGAGGTTCAGGACGTCCTCGGCACCAGCACAGTGCCCCCTTCCGTAACCGGCATTCGCCTGCGCAACGTCAAGACCGGCGCGGTCAGCGAGCTCAAGGCCGACGGCGTGTTCGTTGCCATCGGCCACTCGCCTTCGACGGAACTTCTTGGCGGGCAACTGAAGCTGAAGCCGTCTGGCTACGTCTGGACGGCGCCGGGTTCGACGGTGACCAGCGTTCCCGGAGTTTTCGCGGCCGGCGACGTTACCGATGAGATTTTCCGCCAGGCAGTAACGGCGGCCGGGCTGGGATGCATTGCGGCGCTGGAGGCGGAGAAGTTCCTGGCAGGCCATGCTGAGCACCCGGCGGCCTTGGCGGTGGAAGCGGCGGAATAGTTCCGGCACTGTCCTTGCAGCGATTCTTGCACGGAAAGTTGGGCGGCAAGGCCTCTTGCCCGCCAGGAGGCGGCGACCGGAATGGATTGGGACAAACTCCGTATTTTTCAGGCGGCCGCGCAGGCCGGCTCCTTCACGCACGCAGGTGAAGCGCTCAACATGAGCCAGTCGGCGGTAAGCCGACAGGTGAGCGCGCTTGAGCAGGATCTTGGCGTTCCTCTCTTCCATCGCCACGCCCGCGGCCTGATCTTGACCGAGCAGGGCGAGGACCTTTTCCGCGCCGCGAGCGACGTGCTGGTCAAACTGGAATCAGTACGCTCGCGCCTCACCGATGCTTCCGAGAAGCCGACGGGGACGCTACGCATCACCACCACGGTCGGCCTCGGCTCGACGTGGCTGACACAGCGGCTGCACGAGTTCGTCGACCTTTACCCCAGCATCAACCTCCATCTCATCCTCGACGACGAGGAACTGGACCTCTCCATGCGCCAGGCGGACGTGGCGATCCGGCTCCGCCAGCCGACGCAACCCGACCTGATCCAGCGGCGGCTGTTCACGGTGCACATGCACCTCTACGCCGCGCCCGCCTACCTCAAGCGCTTTGGCGAACCGAAGACTGTTGCCGACCTCGACGGCCACCGGATCGTAACGTTCGGTGTGCCGGTACCGGGCTATCTCCGTGACTTGAACTGGCTGGAACTCGCCGGACGCGGATCAGACAACCCGCGCGAACCGGCGCTCAAGATCAACAACATCTTCGCCATCAAGAATGCAGTGCGGAACGGCACTGGTATCGCGGTGTTGCCGAACTACATGGTCGAGCCCGAGGCGGGGCTGGTGCGCTTGCTGCCGGAGGAGCAGGTGCCGAGCTTCGCCACCTATTTCGTCTACCCGGCGGAATTGAAGAATTCCGCCCGTGTCCACGTCTTCAGGGATTTTCTCCTGAGCAAGGCACAGAACTGGTCATATTGATCGCAGTGCAGTGTGGCAACGCGTGTGATTCATTTGTCACAACCCACAGAGATCGTCGGCAATAACTGCAATGCCTATTTCCGCGTCACGCAACATTCATCAGGATGATCGTGCTGATGCGGTGATTCGTTCGTTACTTCCTCCCTGCGAACGAATGTCCCATTTAGCTGTTCCCCTCTGGAAGGCGTATGCCGCTGGCCAAGCCGCGGCAATAACTGCCGGGTCCCGAAAGGGGCCCGGCATTTTCGTGTGGCCCTCATACAAATAGCGGCTCGTTCTCAAGACCGGCGTATAGGCCAGCGACAAACTCGCCGTAGCCGTTGAAAATCTGGGTCGGGATGCGCTCGGCCGTCGTGATGTCGCGTTCGGTGGCCTGGCTCCAGCGCGGATGGGGAACCTCCGGGTTGACGTTCGCCCAGAAGCCGTACTCCCCCGCATTGAGCTCTGGCCAGAAAGTGCGCGGCCGCTGCTCGACGAAAGAGAAGCGGACGATCGATTTGACTGACTTGAAGCCGTACTTCCATGGCAGGTGGACGCGGAGCGGCGCGCCCATCGATTTGGCCACCGGCTTCCCATAGGCGCCGGTGACGAGGAACGCGAGTTCGTTGACCGCCTCCGCCATCGTCAGCGCTTCGACGTAGGGCCACGGGTACCAGACCTGCTTCTGACCACTGGCCATGACCGGGTCGCTAAAGCTCTCCATGCGAAGATATTTGGCCGAACCGAGCGGCCGCACCAGATCGACCAACGCTTTCAGCGGGAAGCCCGTCCACGGCACAACCATCGACCAACGCTCTACGCAGCGGTGGCGATAGACCCGCTCCTCAAGCTCGACCTTCTTCAGAAGATCGTCGATGCCGATGGAGAACTCGTCTTCCACCAGCCCATCGATGCGCACTTCCCATGGCCGGGTGACAAGCCGCTGGGCAGCATCCGCGATGCTCCTGCTGGTGCCGAATTCATAGAAATTGTTGGTGGTGCTGGCGATTTCCTCTGCCGTGATCGGCCGCGCCGCGGCGTAGCGCACGTTGCGCGCCGCAGGATAGAGGCCACGCGAGGAGTCGAGAGCCGACTGCCCTGAGGGCGCCATTGCCTTTCCGCGATCGAGGAGGAAGCCGCCGACCAGACCACCGAGCGCCAACACACCGCCGCCGATGACGAGATTGCGGCGGCTGACAAACACCGACTCCGGTGTTGCCCGACTCTCTGGGATCTCCCAACCGTGCTTCGTCCTGATCGACATCGCCGCGACTCACGCACACGAAACGTGGGTCGAGAGTAGACACAGTTAGAGCGCGTGTGAATCCTGTTGACGTGGAGTCCACATCAACATCTGCGTCGTGATCTACGCAGCGTGCGCGCGAGCACGTTCGACGATCTGGTCGGCGACCTTGCCAGTGAGTTCGGCGAGATGATCGAAGCGCGACTTGAACGTGCCGACGCCGGCGGTCGCGGAGCGGAGCTCGATGATGAGGTCGCGGATTTCCGACTGCGGGATCAGCGCCTCGACCACGTCCCACCCCTTCCAGCCGGGCCGCGCGTCAAAGCCGAGAAGCTGGCCGCGACGCTGCGAAACGATGCCGTTGACGCGCGGCGTCGCCTCGGACGGAACCGCGATCTCGACCTTCAGCACCGGCTCCAACAACACCGGGCGGCACTGCGGCATGCCTTCGCGCATGCCGATCGCGGCCGCGGTGCGGAACGCCATGTCGGAGGAGTCGACCGAATGGTAGGAGCCATCGGTGAGCGTGACCGATATGTCGACTACCCTGAAGCCGAGGGGGCCACGAGCGAGATATTCGCTGACTCCTTCCTCGATTGACGAGAAATAGTTCCGCGGGACCGCCCCGCCGGTGACGGTTTCACTGAACTTGAAGCCCGAACCGCGCGGTAGCGGCTTGATCTCCAGCATAACGTCGCCGAACTGGCCGTGGCCGCCGGATTGCTTCTTGTGCCGGCCGCGAACGCTGATCGCGCCACGGATGGTTTCCTTGTAGGGGATGGTCGGCTCGTGGGTCTTCACCCCGATGCCATATTTCCCGGTGAGACGCTCCAACGCCACGCGAAGGTGCATCTCACCCTGCCCCTCGACCAGCGTTTCCCCCGTGTCCTGGCTGTGAGACACGCGGAGCGACGGATCTTCCTCGAGTGCCTTGGTGAGGGCCGCGGAAAGTTTGACGTCGTCCTTGCGCTCGGCCGAAGCGACAGCGGTCCCCAGCACGGAGTCGGGGGCCATGAGAGTCACTATCTGGGCAGGCGCGGTCTTGCCGCCGCCAAGGGTCATCCCTGTTCGGGCACCGTCGAGCTTGCCGAGTCCGGCGGTCTCGCCGGCTTTCGCCGCGTCACGCTTGGATGCCTGCTGGCCGAATATTTTGAAGACGCCGGAGACGCGCCCGACCGGCCCGCCCTCCCCGACCAGTTCCGCGCCGTCGCCGACCGAACCGGCAAGAACGCGAACGATCGACAGCTTGCCGCCGTGGGTGGTGTGCAAGGTCTTGAGCACCTGAACGACGGCGTCGCCACCTTCTTTGATCTTGAGGCGGGCCCGGGTGTCGCCGATGTCGGGCGTCTCGTGGCGGATCGCCTTCAGGAGGCGGCCAACACCGTGACCGTGCTCGGCGGAGCCGATGAGTACCGGGCAGATGGCGCCAGCACGCATTTCCTTGGCGAGATCGCCGAAAACCTGGTCGCGCGGCGGCTCGGCCTCGTTGAGAAGCTGTTCCATGAGCGCGTCGTCATAGTCGGCGAGCGTCTCCAGCATGTG
>JAYTZZ010000123.1:0-4281 GCA_043741595.1 Hyphomicrobiales bacterium
CGGATCCTCGTCGGTGGTGCGATTGTCGGTCTGATTCCGGCGCGTGACAAACCTGACCGATACGGGCGTCGTCATGCCTTTGTTTTCCTCGCCGATGGCCGGTCGGCGCAGGCAGCGATGGTTGAACGAGGCTTTGCGCGAGTTCGCTGGCTGCCCGAGGAAAGCCAGTGTTTTCAATCTTTTCTCGCGGGTGAAAGCGTCGCGCGAGAAGACCGGCGCGGGATCTGGGCCGACCCTGACTACCTCCCCCGGAACGCCAATGATCCTTCGCTTCTGGAACGAAACGGCTTATATGAACTGGTTGAGGGCAGGATCGTCTCGGTTGGTCACGGGACGCGCATGATTTTCCTCGATTTCGGACGGAGCTACCGGCGTGATTTCACGGTTATGGTGTCGCCGGCAGTGGCTCAACGTCTGGTCGCCGCCGGCCTCCCCCCTGATGGTTTTGCCAACCGGCGGGTGAGAGTCCGGGGTGTGATTGAGGAGAGCGGCGGTCCGGCGATACGCCTGAACGACCCGGCTGAGATCGAATTTTTGGACGACGATCAGGACAATGTGGGCGCTCACCGCTGATACTTTGCCCGACGGGCCCCGCCGCGGCCGCCTTGTAGCGGCGCTGGCTATTCTCGTTGCCGGTGCGTTTCTTGCCGGCTGCAATTCGATCATCGGTAACGGCGGCCCGACTGCCGCGGTTCTGGGCGGCGAGGCCAAGCGAGCCTCCGGCCAGGGCGGGATCGATACCGAGGAACACTCGCGCATCGTCGCCGCATACGGCGGCATCTATCACGACGCCAAGGTCGAGCAGACGCTGATCCCGATCGTCAGCCGCATCGTTGCCGCCTCCGACCGCCCGGATCAGGCCTACCGCATCACGATCCTGAACGCGCCGGCGATCAACGCCTTCGCGCTTCCCGGCGGATATCTCTACGTCACGCGCGGCTTGTTGGCGCTCGCCAACGACTCATCGGAAGTGGCGGCGGTTCTGTCCCACGAGATGGGCCACATCACCGCCAATCACGCAATCGCCCGCCAGAACAAGGCGCGCGAGGCGCTGATCGTGTCGAAGGCCGTGTCCGAGGTCCTCGACGACAACGAGTTCGCGCTCGCGTCCAGCCAGCGGACGCTTGCCAGTTTCTCGCGCCAGCAGGAGCTCGAGGCAGACGCTATCGGCGTCAAGACGATCGGCAAAGCGGGCTACGATCCCTTCGCCGCGTCGCGGTTCCTGAGCGCCATGGCGCAATTCTCGGATTTCCGAGCGTCGATGACTCTCCGCGACAAGCGCCCGGACTTCCTCGCGTCGCACCCGTCGACGCCTGAACGCGTCGAGTTTGCCGAAAAGGCCGCGCGCCAGTTTGGCGCGCCCGGGGTCGGTGCGGTCGATCGCGATCGCTACCTCGAGGGCATCGACGGGATGGTGTTCGGCGACGACCCCGGTCAGGGCTTCGTGCGCGATCGTGCCTTCATTCATCCGGGTCTCGGCATCGGTTTCACCGTGCCGGAAGGTTTCGTCATCGACAACACGGCCGAGGCGGTGCTGGCGACCGGTGTGGATGGCACCGCTCTTCGCTTCGATGCGGTCGGCCTCGCCCAAGGCACGGATCTCTCAGAGTATCTGAAGTCCGGCTGGATCAACGGCCTCGACGAGACCAGCATCCGGGGCTTTTCGGTCAACGGCTTGCAAGCGGCTTCGGCGGAGGCGCGGGCCAAAGGCTGGTTCTTCCAGATCGCGGTCATCCAGGCGGGCGGCGCCGCCACCTACCGCTTCATCTTCGCCAACGAAACGCCGAGCGCGGCGTTCGAGCAGGCCGCAACTGCGACGGTAGAAAGCTTCAAAAGCATGACGGCTCGCGAACTCGCCAGCCTCAAGGCGCTTCACATCCACATCGTCGAAGCGGCGGCAGGCGATACCGAAGCGATCGTCGCGCGGCGCATGCGTGGAGTTGACCGCCCGCGCGAGCTTTTCCGCGCCCTCAACGACCTCGAGCCGGGCGCGCGCATTGAAGCCGGCACCAAGCTGAAGATCGTCGACGACCGCTAGGGCTAGACGAAACTCGCCGTATCGGGGTGTTCGCGGAGCAGCGCTTCGCGAAGCTTCTCCAGCGCGCGATTTTCTATCTGGCGAACGCGCTCCTTGGAAATGCCGAGGCTCTCGCCTAGCGCCTCCAGCGTCGCCCCTTCATCCTTGAGTCGGCGTTCGCGCACGATGCGAAGCTCCCGTTCATTGAGGACGGTCAGCGCCGAGCGCAACCAGCTCGTCCGCCGCTCCGTGTCGATCTGCTCGCCGACGGTTTCGTCGGGAAGAGCAACGCCGTCGACCAGAAAATCCTGGCGGTTGGAGGCGTTGTCGTTTTCCGATTCGTGGATGGGAGCGTTCAGCGATGTGTCCGGCGCCGAGAGGCGCGAATCCATCGTCTCGACGTCGGCGACCGATACACCGAGAGCCTCGGCGATCTCGGCGAAGATCAACTGGCGGGGGCGCTGGTCGGTGCTTTGGGCGAGGCGGGCGCGGAGACGGCGCAGGTTGAAGAACAGCGACTTCTGCGAGGAAGAGGTGCCGCTACGTACGATCGACCAGTTGCGCAGGATGTAATCCTGGATCGAGGCCCGGATCCACCACGTCGCGTAGGTCGAGAAACGCACCTCGCGATCGGGCTCGAAGCGCGCCGCGGCTTCGAGTAGCCCGACATGGCCCTCCTGAATAAGGTCGCTCATGTTGAGACCGAAATTGCGAAATTTGGCGGCGATGGCGATGACGAGGCGCATATGCGCCGAAGTCAGACGATCAAGCGCAGCCTGGTCACGATTCTCGCGCCAACTGACGGCGAGCTCGTGCTCCTCGTCGCGTTCGAGGTAGGGCGCGCGCATGGCCGCTCTGACAAAATCGCGGCTTGATGCTGAGGCATTCGACATTGGCTAGTGCCTCCTTGCGGCTTCAAGGGCCGCCCGAGGAATCGCCCACCGGGAAAATCTATCATTCCGGCGGATGTGCGATGCACACAAATGCACACATTGATGTGAACGCATTCGCGGAGAATTGCGTTCCGGTCAAAAACCGAAGGCGCCCTTGGCGTTCGGCCGGGCGCCTTCGGTTAACCTTGAAATGAGTTCGCGATCAGGCGGCCTTGGCGTCGGCCGTCTTCGCATCCTTGGCTTCGCCTTCGCGCGGTACGCCGCGGCGCGGGCTCTTGGCGAGATTCTGCTCGATCTGGCGGATCGCCTCGGTCTCGGAAATCTTGCTCACCGAGGAAATTTCACGCGACATGCGGTCGAGTGCCGCCTCGTAGAGCTGACGCTCGGAGTAGGATTGCTCGGGCTGCGTGTCGGAGCGGAAAAGATCGCGCACGACTTCGGCGATGGAGATGAGGTCGCCGGAATTGATCTTCGCTTCGTATTCCTGCGCACGGCGGCTCCACATGGTGCGCTTGATGCGGGCACGACCACGCACCGTCTCGAGCGCCCGCTTGACGGTCGTCCCGTCGGCGAGCTTGCGCATGCCAACGGACGTCGCCTTCATGGTGGGCACGCGTAGCGTCATCTTGTCCTTGATGAACGAGATCACGAACAGGTCGAGTTTGATGCCCGCCACTTCCTGCGTCTCGATGCCGACGATCTTGCCCACGCCGTGGGCCGGATAGACGATGAACTCGCCGGTCTTGAAACCTGAGCGCTGGGTGGTCTTCTTGCTTGCAGCCATGGGAATTCTTGAACTCCGTTTGGTACGCCCCCCGCGAATGCCGCTTCGCGGGTACTCTGTTCGGTGGCTCGCGCCGCCATTCGCCTCACCGTCGGTTTTTCGAACAGGGCTGCTTCGTGGCCCAAAACCCGCCGTGTGGGCAGGTTGCGCTTGCCTTAGTGTAATTTGGAGTGACCAAACCGGTGGTCCGGCAAGCCTTTCGGCTTGGCGGGCGCCAGAAGACGCCACCTTTTATTCACACTCAGGAAATCGCGCGGGGGTCGCGAGCGGGGCTCGTTTTGTTCCGACAAGTGTCACTAACATAGCACAAAATAGGGAAATTTCAATGGGTTACGGCCCCGAGGGTAAATAACCTGCGGAAATGTTGCAGTGCGTTATCAAGAGCCGCCGCGGTTTTCGATGTTGGGGCCGCGCCCGACATAGTGTCGCAACCGCGGTTCAGTCGCCCTCGCCGGGGTTCGGGGAGAAGAACTTCTCGAATTTCCCCGGCATTCCCTCAAATTCCTTGTGGTCGGCCGGCGGCTCTCGCTTGGCGGTAATGTTCGGCCACTGGGAAGCGAATTCTTTGTTGACCTTGAGCCACTTCT
>JAYTZZ010000124.1:0-9888 GCA_043741595.1 Hyphomicrobiales bacterium
TGTGCGGCGACTTCCAGGCGCGGCGCATGCAGGCGCGCTATAAGCCGAAGGAAGGGAAGGGCAATCGCTTCGTCCACACCCTGAACGGCTCCGGCGTCGCCGTCGGACGCGCGCTCATCGCTGTGATGGAGAATTACCAGAACCCGGACGGGTCGATCACGGTGCCCGATGCCCTTCGGCCGTACATGCGCGGTGTCGAGAAGATCGGCGCCTGATGCGCATTCTGATCACCAACGACGACGGCATTCATTCGCCCGGCCTGACCGCCCTGGAGCGGATCGCGGCCGAGCTGTCTGACGATGTTTGGGTCGTGGCGCCGGAGCTGGACCAGAGCGGGCTGGCCCATTCGCTGTCACTGAACGATCCGCTGCGCCTGCGCACCATCGGCAACCAGCGTTTCGCGCTTCAGGGCACGCCGAGCGATTGCGTCATCATGGCCGTGCGCCGGCTGCTCGACCGCAAGCCCGATCTTGTTCTGTCCGGCGTCAACTCCGGTTCGAACGTCGCCGACGACATCGGCTACTCCGGCACCATCGCCGGCGCGATCGAGGGTACGATGCTCGGTATCCCGTCGGTCGCCCTCAGTCAGGCGTACACTTACGACGACGGCGAGCGGGTCGTGCCGTGGGAGACGGCGGAGGCCCACGCGCCCGCCATCCTCAAGAAACTGATCGCGTTCGGCTTCCCGGCGGGCGTGCTCTACAATCTCAACTTCCCCAACCGCGCGCCGGACAAGGTCGATGGGATGAAAGTGACCGCGCAGGGCACATTGACCCATGGCCTGCACATCGACGAGCGCCGCGACGGCCGCAATCTGCCGTACTTCTGGCTGACGTACCGGCGAGACAAGACGCCGTTCGCGCCGGGCAGCGACGACGAGGCGGTCGAGCGCGGCCAGATTTCCGTAACGCCACTCCGCCTCGACATGACCGCACACGATCTGGGCGACTTGCTTCGCCTTCACTTCGAGCAGCAAGCGAGCTGATGGACGAAGGCCCGAACGAGGACAAACGCATCCGGATCGCCGACCTGATCCTGCGGCTCCGCCGGGCAGGGGTGACGGACCAGAAGGTGGTGGCGGCGATCGAGTCAATCCCGCGCGAAATCTTCGTACCGGCCGAAAGTCATGCCCACGCCTACTCCGAGCGGGCACTCCCCATTGATTGCGGCCAGACCATCAGCGCGCCGGTGATCGTCGGCCTCATGACCGCCGCCCTCGACATCGGCGACCGCGAGCGGGTGCTCGAAATCGGCACGGGCACCGGCTATCAAACCGCGGTGCTCGCCAGGCTCGCCCGGCGCGTCTACACGATGGATCGCTTCCGCACGCTGGTGATTGCCGCGGAGTCCCGTTTCAAGACGCTCCGTCTGTCGAATGTCACCACCATGATCGGCGACGGCACCAATGGCTGGCCGGAGCAGGCGCCGTTCGACCGCATTATCGTCACCGCCGCCGCAGAGACGGTCCCTGAGGCGCTGAAGAAGCAGGTGCGGATTGGCGGCGTGATCGTCATCCCAGTCGGGCCGCAGGACGGGGTCCAGAAGCTGATACGGCTGGAACGGACGGACGATGGGTTCGCCGAGAAGGTACTGGCGGACGTGCGCTTCGTGCCGCTGATCCCGGGAAAAGCCGCGCATTTGTAGTTGGATGAAAGCGACCCCCTCCTTCATCCTCCCCCTTTCAGGGGGAGGCGGAGTTTCAACATGCGAAGCTGGTGCTAGTTGACGAAACGCGGGGTCAACCCCTCCCCCTGAAAGGGGGAGGTCGGGAGGGGGTCATCGCCAAAAGATCGAACCCACTTTTCGCCTCGAAAAAGCCTGTTCCTTTAAACGTTTGTCAACGTTACCCCTGTTAACTCTCACCACCAGTCCCGTGTGTGTTGGTGTGTGAGTTGAACGATGCGTAACCCTGTATTCGCGTTCCGGTCCCGTCCGGTTTGTCAGGCGGCCCTTGTGGTCCTCCTTGCCGGAATAAGCGCCTCCTGCAGCAACTCCGTGCGGATGCACGAGCCCTTTTTCACCGGCTCGACCGAAAACCAGCGATCAATTCTGGGCACCAACACCGGCGGCGACGACAACAGCTACCAGCCGATGCCTCGCGTCGCGAGTAACGCTGTCAGCCGTTCAGACCTGCCTCCGCCACCGAATTACGGCCAGCCGGAGCAGCAGGCCTACGCGCCAGCCGACCAGTTCGAAGATGACAACGCCGCCCCTGTTGACGGCACCTATGGATACACCGCTGTCGGGGGCCGGGTGATCACGGTCGCCGCCAACGAAGATCTCGACACCCTGACTGCAAGATTCGGCGTTCCGCAGGAGCAGATCCTTTCGGCCAATCAGCTCAAGAGCGCTTCTCAAGTGCGCCCGGGCAAGATCCTGGTCATGCCGCGCCGTATCGCCATCGCGCCGGGGCAGGAGAGACCCGCTGCCGTTGCCACCTACGACGCGCCTGTGGAAGAAATCGCACCGGCGCCGCGCATGATGGCATCCAACGGCTCGACCTACATCGTGCAGCCCGGCGACACGCTCTTCGGCGTCGCCCGCAAGAGCGGCATGAAGGCGACCGAGATCGCCGCGCTGAACGGTTTCACCACCGACATGCAACTCCGCTCCGGCCAGACGCTCCGCCTCAGAGGCACCGCGGCGAGGGAGATGGTTGCGGCAAACGAACCACGGATTCTGGGCGCGGCGGAGAAGCCGCTCGGCACGCTCGTCGTGTCGAAAGAGCCGAAAATCCGGCTGACGTCTCCGGCGGAATCCGCCGAGACCGGCCAGCTCGTCATGAATGCGCCGAAGATTCCCAAGATGCCGGCGATCCCGGTCGATCAGCAAGAGGAAGCGCCGACCACTACCGTTGCCGCGAACGCCATCGACGACGCGGCCGATGCCGCTTCCACCGACGGCAAGTCGTTCCGCTGGCCGGTCCGTGGGCGCATCATCTCCGGCTTCGGCTCCAAGCCGAACGGCGAGCGCAACGACGGCATCAACCTTGCGGTGCCGGAAGGCACGTCGGTGAAGGCTGTCGAGCTTGGCACCGTGATCTACGCCGGCAACGAACTTGAGGGCTACGGCAACCTCGTCCTCGTGCGTCACGCCGACGGCTGGGTCTCCGCCTACGCTCACAACAAGGACATCCTGGTGAAGCGTGGCGATCAGGTGCGCCGCGGCCAGACCGTCGCCCATGCCGGCATGAGCGGCTCCGTATCGGCACCGCAGGTGCACTTCGAACTGCGCAAGGGCGCGAAGCCCGTCAATCCGCTGGACTACCTCGCCGGCGCGTAGCTGTAGGCCGGCGGGCCCTGATTGATCGGGCCTGACCTCCAGTTGGGATTCTGATCAACCAGGTCTGGCGGGGCGGCTACGTCCCTCAAGGACGACCCCAAGTCGTCCCGCCAGATCCTGCACAAACTGCCAGGCGACGCGGCCCGAACGAGCGCCGCGTGTCGTTGACCACTCCAGCGCCTCCGCTCTCCATGTCTTCTCGGGCGTCTTCAGGAGGTAATGGGCGATATAGCCGCGCACCATCTCCAGATATTCGTCCTGACTGCATTTGTGAAAGCCGAGCCACAGGCCGAAGCGATCTGACAGCGACACTTTCTCTTCCACCGCCTCGTGTGGCGTGATCGCCGTGGAGGCTTCGTTCTCCGCCATGTCGCGCGGGATGAGATGACGGCGATTGGAGGTAGCGTAGAACACGACATTCGCCGGCCGCCCCTCGATGCCGCCTTCCAGCGCCGCCTTCAGCGACTTGTAGGATGCGTCGTTGCCGTCGAAGGAGAGGTCGTCGCAGAAGAGGATGAATTGGTGTTGCGCATCGCGGACGAGCGCCATGAGTTCCGGCAAGCTCTCGATCTCCTCGCGGTGAATCTCGACAAGCTTCAGCGTGTGGGCGCCCGTGTTGACGGCGGCGTGCACCGCCTTGACCAGCGAACTCTTGCCCATGCCGCGCGCGCCCCAGAGGAGGACGTTGTTGGCAGGCAGCCCCTTGGCGAAGCGCTCGGTGTTCTCGACCAGAATGTCGCGCATCCGGTCGATGCCTTTCAGCAGCGAAATCTCGACGCGGCTGACGTTGGCGACGGGCTGTAGGGCGCGCGTGGCGGGGTGCCAGACGAAGGCATCGGCGGCACCGAAATCAGTCGTCGGGGCAACCGCCGGCACCGCCCGGGCGATGAGCCGGGTCAGCTCGTCGAGGCGCTCGGCGATCGATCTAAGGTCCTTTTCCGACAAGCGAAATCCCTTTGGGCGCAAGGTTCTTGAGCGGCGCGAGGGGTAGCATGCCAGCCGTTCGGGCGCCAATCTCGGTGTCATTCCGCGTGGGCTGGATGTAACGGCTGCGTCGGCAGCCTATATCGTTTGCAAAGGGTGCCTGCGTCGTTATAGTCCGCGCCGTTTCCGGGCCGCCCTCCCGGTAATCCCCGAAGGAGTCGTCTGGATGTTCATTACCGAGGCCTTTGCACAGACCGGAGGCGCTGGTGGTGCGGCCGGCTTACTCAACGGACCCGCGGGAACGATCGTTCCGTTCGTCTTCATCTTCGTGATCATGTACTTCCTGATTCTTCGCCCGCAGCGGGCGAAGGCGAGGATGCACCAGGAGATGGTCGCGAACGTCCGCCGTGGCGACACCGTCGTCACCTCTGGCGGCCTCATCGGCAAGGTCGCCAAGGTTGACGACAGCGAGCTTCAGGTGGAACTCGCCGAGGGCGTGCGGGTGAGGGTGGTGCGCGGCACGATCGCCGAGGTTCGCACCAAGGGCGAGCCCGTCAAGGAAGACGCCTAGTCGCCGTGCGACCGCTTCCCAAGAGTTGGTGAACTAGCTGATGCTGTATTTCCCGCGCTGGCAAATCATCCTGATCCTGCTGGTTGTCTTCTCCGGCTTCATGGCCGTCATTCCGAACTTCTTCTCGAAGGAAACGCTCGCCAACTGGCCGGGCTTCCTGCCGAAGCAGCAGATGGTTCTGGGCCTCGATCTCCAGGGTGGCGCGTACCTCCTCTACGAGGTCGATCGCAACGATTATGTCGAGAAGCAACTCCGCAACCTGACCAGCGACGTGCGCAAGACGATGCTCGAGAGCCCCCGCATCGGCTACACCGGCCTCGGTGTTCAGGGGCAGTCGGTGCAGCTTCGCATCCGCGACCTCACCCAACTCGCCGATGCCAAGGCGCGGCTGGAGAAGTTGCGCAATCCGCTTGACGCCAACCTGCTCACTGCTGCGTCGGTGTACGAGTTCGATCTGACGGTCGCCGACGACGGTCTTGCGCGCCTCACCTATTCGCAGGCCGGACTCACACAGCGCGTCCGCTCGATCGTGCAGCAGTCGATCGAGGTGATCGATCGGCGCATCAACCAGTTGGGCACGACCGAGCCGTCGATCCAGCGCCAGGGCGACGACCGCATCCTCGTCGAAGCACCGGGCCTCGATGATCCACAGCGGCTGAAGTCGCTCGTCGGCCAGACTGCGCAACTCACCTTCCATCTGGTCGAAACAACGCTATCCGCGGATCAGGCTGCTACCACGCCGCCAAAGGCCGGCACGGTCCGCTTTCCAGATCAGGCGAACCCGTCGCTGATTTACCAGGTCGACGAATCGCCGCTGATGACCGGCGAAGATCTCGTAGACGCCAAGACCGGATTTGACGGGCAGACCACCGAGCCGGTGATTAATTTCCGCCTGTCGACAAACGGCGGCCGCAAGTTTGGAGAAGTCACCGCCAAGAACGTTGGCCGGCCCTTCGCCATCGTGCTCGACAGCGTTGCCATCTCAGCGCCCGTGATCCGTCAACCCATCCTCGGCGGCTCGGGACAGATCAGCGGCAGCTTCACAGTCGAGAGCGCCAACGAACTTGCCATTCTGCTCCGTGCTGGCTCGCTTCCGGCGAAGCTCACCATCGTCGAGGAGCGTACTGTCGGCGCCAGTCTCGGCGCCGACAGCATTCGCGCCGGCATATTGGCATCGATCGTCGCGACCGTCGGCATCGCGATCTTCATGGTCATCTGCTACGGCATCCTCGGCCTCTTCGCCGACATTGCACTCGTCGCCAACAATTTCCTGATGATCGGCATTCTGACGGCGCTTGGCGCGACGTTGACCTTGCCCGGCATCGCCGGCATCGTTTTGACCATGGGCATGGCCGTGGACGCCAACGTGCTCATCTATGAGCGCATGCGGGAGGAGCAACGCGCCGGTCGCGGCGTGATCGCGGCGCTCGATACTGGCTTCCGGCGCGCGTTCGCCACGATCATCGACTCGCATTTGACTGCGCTGATCGCGGCGATCGCGCTCTTTGAGCTTGGCACCGGGCCGATCCGCGGCTTTGCGGTGACGCTCGCCATCGGCATCATCTCGACGCTGTTCACAGCTTATCTGGTGACCCGCCTCATCGTCTCATTCTGGTTCCGCTGGGCCAGACCGAAAGTGGTGCCGCTGTGAGCTACTTCAAAATTCCGCTTCGCCTGATTCCAGACGACACCAAACTGCCGTTCATGAAATGGGCGAAGATTCGTACGCCGATTTCGCTCGTACTGATCGTGCTCTCGTTCGTGCTTTTCTACACTGTGGGCGTCAACGAAGGCATCGACTTCAAGGGCGGCACCGTCATCGAGGTGCACAGCATCAAGGGCGTGGCTGACGTCGCCAAGATCCGCGGGATCGTCGATGGCCTTGGTTTCGGCGACGTGCAGATCCAGAACATCGGCAGCGACAACGACGTCCTCATCCGCATCGCCACCCAGCCGGGCGGCGAGACGGCACAGCAGGACGTGGTCGCCAAGGTGCGCGCGTCGCTTGGCACCACCGACTACGATTTTAGACGCGTCGAGGTGGTCGGCCCGCGTGTTTCGGGCGAACTCGCGAGGACCGGCACGCTCGCGGTGCTTTTCACCATCGCCGGGATCATGATCTACATCTGGTTCCGCTTCGAATGGCAGTTCGGCATCGCCGCCGTCGCGACGCTTGTCCACGACGCTATCCTGACGCTGGGGTTCTTTGCCGCGACCCAGATCGACTTCAACCTGACGAGCCTCGCGGCGATCCTGACGATCATCGGCTATTCGCTCAACGATACGGTCGTCATCTTCGACCGCGTCCGCGAAATCCTGCGGCGGTACAAACAGATGCCGGTGAGCGAGATCATCGATCTCGCCACTAACCAAACCCTTGCGCGTACCATCATGACGTCGCTGACGTTGGAGCTGGCGTTGCTCGCCCTCTATTTCTTCGGCGGGCCGGTGGTGCGCTCATTCACCGCGGCAATGATCTGGGGCATTTTCGTCGCTACCGCGTCGTCGATCTTCATCGGTGGCCCGATCCTCATCTACTTCAACATCCGGCCCCGGCCCGAATCCAAGAAGAAAGCGGCCGCAACCAAGGCCGCAGACGCCAAGGCGGGCGATACCAAGATCGCTGGCGTCTGATAGGCGCGCGCGATGGCTGTCGTCATCCGCGCCGCTCACTATCCGGGCCGCGCCGCGATCGAGGCCTACGGCAACGGCGGTTTCCGCTTTGCCGGCATGTCGCACCGCGGCTCGTTGCTCTGCCTGCCAAGCGGTATCTACGGTTGGGAGGCGGCCGGTCCCGACGCCCTGGACGAGGAAAGCCTCACCAGGGTCTTCGCCGAGGCTGAAAAGATCGAGATCCTCCTGGTCGGCACCGGTACGGAACTTCGGCCACTCTCACCAACGCTCCGCGATCGTTGCCGCGCCGAAAAGGTCGTCGCCGAGCCGATGGCGACCGGTGCGGCGGTCCGCACCTTCAACGTGCTCCTCGCCGAGGAAAGGGCCGTCGCAGCGGCTCTCATCGCCATCGACTGATGACAAAGCCGCCCGCCCGATCGCCAGTGGCCGAGGCCTACGAGCGCGCTGCCAATACCGTGCGCTCCGCTGACCGCGACCGATATGTCGCCGACCTTTTCGCGCCAGAACGGCTTCGCAAGCACCTCTTCGCCGTCCACGCTTTCAACGCCGAAGTAGCCCGCATCCGCGAAGTGGTCAGCGACCCGATGCTCGGCGAAATTCGCTTGCAGTGGTGGCGGGACACGATCACTAACGGCACCGGCGGTCATCCCGTCGCGACGGCGCTCAACGCGACTATCGCCAAGTACACGCTACCGAAGGATGCTTTCATGCGTTTGATCGACGCGCGCATCTTCGACCTCTACGACGACCCCATGCCCAGCCTCAACGACCTCGAGGGCTATGCCGGCGATACGTCATCGTCCCTCATCCAACTGGCGGCAATCATCCTCGCCGGCGGACAGGACCCCGGAACAGCGGAGGCGGCAGGCCACGCGGGCGTTGCCTATTCGCTCGCGGGCATCATGCGCGCCCTGCCGATTCACGCACGGCGCGGCCAGCTATTCCTGCCCATGGGGATGGTCGGCACGCGATCGCTGGACACGCGGGCGCTGTTCGCAGGCAAAACCACGCCCGAGCTGCGCATCCTGCTGGCTGACCTCCGTACGATCGCCCGCCAGCATCTGGTTGAGGCCGAGCGCGACATCGCCGATCTTGCCCCACCCGTGAATGCCGCGTTCTTGCCGCTGGCGCTCATTCGACCCTATCTCGAGCGCATGGATCGGCCTGATTACGATCCATTCAGCGGTGGCGTTGAGCTGCCCGCCTGGAGGCGACAATGGATCATCTGGCGCGCTGCCCGGAACATGTGACGTTCACTCCGCAGCTTCGGCGGTCGGCCGAGCGAGCCAGCCGTCAAGATCAACTAGCGCACGGGCAGTTATCGCGCGGCGCTTCGCCTTGCCCTTGTCGGTGCCCGACATCCGCACACCCGCATTGAGGACCACCGTGATCGGCGGGAAGAGGCCGAAGTTGACGTTCATAGGCTGGAACGACCGCTTGCCTGGCTCGTCGGCCGAAAGGTGGCCACCGGTGATGTGGCCAAGAATCGCTCCGAACGCGGTGGTCGGCGGGGGTGGGGCGACGGCTTCGCCGAGACGCTCTGCGGCGGCGAAGCGTCCAGCGATGAGCCCAATCGCCGCTGACTCGACGTAGCCCTCGCAGCCGGTGATCTGTCCGGCGAAGCGCAGCCGCGGATCGGCCCGGAGACGCAACGCAGCGTCAAGGAGCTTGGGTGAATTGAGGAAGGTGTTGCGGTGCAGGCCACCCAGCCGCGCGAACTCGGCGCGACCAAGACCCGGAATCATCCGGAAAGTATCCGCCTGGATGGCATAGCGAAGTCGCGTCTGGAAGCCGACCATGTTGAAGAGGGTGCCGAGAGCATTATCCTGCCGTAGCTGGACAACGGCGTAGGGCTTCTCGGTCGGCTTGTGGCGGTTCGTGAGGCCGACCGGCTTCATTGGCCCGTGGCGGAGCGTTTCCCGCCCGCGCTCAGCCATGACCTCGATCGGCAGACAGCCGTCGAAGTATGGGATTTTCTCCCAGTCGTGATGTTTGTGCGGTTCACCGACGAGCAGCGCATCGACGAAAGCGTCGTACTCGGGCTTGTTCATCGGGCAGTTGATGTAGTCCGCGCCGGTACCCCCCGGCCCGACCTTGTCGTAGCGCGACTGGAACCACACGGTATCCATGTCGATGGAATCGAAATGAACGATCGGCGCGATGGCGTCGAAGAAGGCAAGCGCATCCTCGCCGGTCAACGCGCGAATGGCGCCGGCCAGGAGCGGCGAGGTGAGGGGGCCGGTGGCGATGATAACGCTGTCCCATTCGGCGGGCGGCAGTCCGGCAACCTCGTCGCGGACGAGAGTCACGAGAGGATGGCTGGCGAGGGTCCCCGTGACTGCGGCAGCGAAGCCCTCGCGATCGACGGCAAGCGCGCCGCCCGCCGGCACCTGATGGGCGTCGCCTGAGCGCATGATAAGAGAGTCGGCTCGACGGAGCTCTTCGTGAAGCAACCCGACCGCATTGTGCTCCTTGTC
>JAYTZZ010000125.1:0-4264 GCA_043741595.1 Hyphomicrobiales bacterium
AGGGTGGCCGAGATGTAACCGCCCTTGAGGCCACTGATCGTCGCCGGTGCGAGGTCGATGCCGCCGACGACGATGTCGCCGGGCTTCTTGCCGGCCTTCTTCAGAGCTTCTTCCAGGATGCCGGTGATCGAGCCGTGCTGCGTGCCGATCGCCTTCAGGTTCGGGTGGCTTTGGATGTAGGCCACAAGGATCGGAATCGCCAGCGAAGCGTCGCTATTGGCTTCTTGGCTGATGTCGATGCGATCGACCTTGAGGCCGGCCTTCTCGAGCGTGTCGGCGAGGCCCTTCTCTGAGAGGCCGCGCTCGGCCTGGCTGAACACGCCATAGACCATCGCCTCGTCGCCGGACTTGAGGCCCTGCTGCAGCATGTAGTTGGCCGTGATCTGACCACCGACATAGAGATCGACGCCGGCGTAGCCGAAGCCCTTGGAACCAAACTCCGCCTGCAGGTCGGTCATCGGCGAGTTGCCGCTGGTGACGATGATGCCGCTATCGACGGCGCTCTTGACGAGGTCATGGAACGCGGCGCTGCCCGGGTGGCCCATGATCTCGATGCAGGTCGGCTTGGCGGCCGCTGCTTCCTTGAACTGGTTGATCATGGTCTCCGGCGCCCAGGCCGAGAACTGCTCCTTCAGATCGACGCCGAGCGCGGCCGCGGCCTGCGCGGCTCCGGTCTGGCGAGCAAGCGTGGCGCCGTCGCCTGCGTTGCCGCCCATCTGCATGTACATGGTGACGCCTTCGCCGATCATGGCCGCCGAGGCCGTCCCGACGCCGGCGAACAGCGCGGCTGCTGCCGTGCTTGCCATCAATACCTTGGACAATCTCATTTTTTCTCTCCCTTTAGCACTCCGCTCTCGCGCCGTTTGGCACGAGTTGGCGGCAATCATTCGGCCGGATGTGTGCGTCGGCCGAAACCCTGGAAGCGCGTCATGCGCGCGAAGAAAGCGCCGCGGCGCTGAGGCTCGTCGGCGTAGAGGTAGAAGATGATCGAAATCAGGAAGATCAGACCTTGAACCGTGCGCACCCAGGCGCCGGTCAGGCCGCTCGCGACCAATCCTGCCTCGATCATGCCGATGATGAAGCAGCCGAAGACCGTGCCGATGATGGTCGCGCGCCCGCCGAAGATCGACGTTCCGCCGATGAGCACGGAGGCGATAGCGGTCAGCAGGTAGCCCTGTCCCTGATTGCCGAAGAAGTTCTTGTTCTCCAGCGTCAGCATGATCGCGGCGCAGGCAGCGAGAAAGCCCATGAGCGTGAACAGCTTGATCTTCTCACGGTCGACGTCGATGCCGACGACGCGCGATACCTGATTGGAATCGCCGATGAAGAGGATGTGCTCGCCGAAGCGGTGGCGGGTGAGGATGAACCACAGGAAGACCACGATGATGGCGGTCCAGAGCGCCTGCAGCGGCAATTGTGCCATCCAGTCCGTCTCACTCGCGGCGAACGGCCGGCCGACGATCCATGTCCAGACCGAGCTGCCTTCAGCCTCGCGCAGCGCGTATGATTTTCCGCCGGAGAGCACTGTCGCCATGCCCGCCCAGAAGAACTGGGTGGCGAGCGTCGCCATGAACGACGGAATGCCGATCTTGGCTACCAGCAGGCCATTGATGAAACCGACGAGGACGCCGGAGGCTAGGGCCGCGACCACCGCGATCCAGCCGAGGTTGTATTCCTTGAAGAGGATGGCGAAGACAAATCCGGAAAAGGCGATGATCGCCGGGAAGCAGAGGTCGATTTCGCCTGCGCCAATGATGAACGTGAGGCCGATGGCGAGCAGGATCAGAGGCGGCAGCGTCGACAGGAACGTCGTGTAGATAAACGGCTGCAGGAATACCGTTGGCGCCGTGTACATGAACAGGCCGAGCATCAGCGCGAAGACGATGATGATCGGCAGGCCTTCGAAGCGCTGCAGGATCGACCCGGGATTGCTCTTTGCCATTCCGCCGCTCAGGTCTTGTGCTGCAGGTCGATGAGATACTCGGTGAGTTCCATCACCGTCATGTCCTTCGGCAGGATCTCGCTGACGATGGCGCCGCGATCGAGCACGATCAGCCGGTCGGCGACTTCGTGGACGTGGGCGAGGTTGTGCTCGATATAGATGCAGGCGCGGCCGGAAGCCTTGATGCGCCGGACGAAGTCGACAACCTTGCGGACTTCGGCGACGCCCAGCGCCGCGGTCGGCTCGTCGAGGATGATGAGATCGGCATTGTAGTGCATCGCGCGGCCGATCGCGATGCCTTGGCGCTCGCCGCCGGAAAGATTGCTGATCGTCGAGTCGACGGTGATACCGACGCCACGGAAGCCGATCACATCCATCAGGATCTGATTGGCGACCTCCTTCTCGCGCTTGATGTCGATGAAGCCGAAGCGGTTGGTGATCTGCCGGCCGACGAAGAAGTTCCGCCACAGCGGCTGTTTCTCGGCGAGGGACTTGTCCTGGTACACGGTCTCGATGGAGAGATCGTGGGCCATGCGGACCGAATAGTCGGAGAGGTTGAGTTCCTGGTCGCGGATGAAGATGCGGCCGGCAGTCGGCGACATGACTCCAGTCATCACCTTGATCAGCGTCGATTTGCCGGCGCCGTTGTCGCCGATGAGGCCGACGATCTCGTTCTTGCCGATAGCGATGTCGATGTCGCGGAGCGCCTGAATGGCGCCGAAGAATTTTTGCACGCGCTCCAGCCGCACGATCGACTGGAACGCCGGCTTCGTTTCGATCATTGCCGCGGCGCTCATGCTGCACCCTTCCTGGCCGCTTCGTCCGCCTCGCTACCGAGCTGACGGATTGCCTCGATAGCGTCGAGCTCGGCGCGGGCGAGAAGAGCCAGCATGGCCGTCCTTGCCGCGCCGGGATCGCCCCGCTTGATGGCGTCCATGACGGCGCCGTGCCCGGGTATGAAATTCGCGGGGTCCGGCCAGACTTCGCGCTGAATTGAGAAGGTCAGCAGCAGCGACGTTTCAATCGCCGGGGCGAGGGCGGCGATGAATTCGTTGCCTGTGCCTTTGAGGATGCGCTGGTGAAAGGCGAAGTCCGCCTTGATCGACTCTACTTTTGCTTCGGCAGCGGCCATTTGCGCGAATGCCTGTTCGATTTCGGCGAGGGCCTCACTGCTGGCCCGCTCCGCGGCTAAGGCGGCCGCTTCAGGCTCTACCATGCGCCGAAACTCGAAGAGGTTGCGGACGAACGCGGCGTTCGGAATCTCTCCGATCTGCCAGACCATAACATCGGGGTCGAGCCGGCTCCATTCGGTGCGCGGCCGCACGACCGTTCCGCGCCGCGGGGTCGATGAGACGAGGCCCTTCCCGGCGAGCAGCTTGATCGCCTCGCGCATCGAAAGACGCGAGATCGAGAACTGTTCGGCGAGCTGGTCAAGATTGGGGAGCGTCGTGCCGGGCGTCAGGTCGCCGGATACGATCCGCCGGCCGAGGATTTCAGCCGCAGTCACGGGCCGGTGCGTACCGGCCTCGATCGCGTGCCAATCCAAGAAATGCCTCCCCAAAGTCCCCGCGCGCCGGTCTTCGCCAGCGTCGCTTGCATCGCTTTATCCTGCCAAAAGATCAGATGAATGGCTGGCATTGTCAACACCAATCGCGCGGACCGGGAGTGCGGATTTCGCAGCAAGGCGAAGAAATCGGCGCAGCAAATGGCCGCATTTTCGCTCGCTAAGGATCGTTCTGGCCCGCAAGGGTCAACGTTCTGCTGGACATGGGGTTCTGCCCTGTTAATAATCGTCGGACCACGCGTACCCGGTGCGAATTGTAGGCACGCACCGCATGATGTGGAGTTTGTCGCCGCCTGCGGCTCGGCGTCGTTTTCTTGAGGTTTTCAGCCTCGGGATGCGTAGAGGCGTTCGGGCGGGCGATGACGGGACGGGGATCCCATCACTCGACATATCTGCGACAGCGGCTGGATCATGTCCTGGCTGGCTGGCGCGACGCGACGTCTCTCCTGACCAACATCGGCGGACGGCTGGCGCGGTTCGTCGCGCATGCCTTTAGCCTCAGAGACGGCGGCGTCTGGACCACCTTCGGTAACTGGTTTTCGCGTAACCGAGGGCGCATCTCCTTTTTCCTGATTCAGACGCCGTCTCCGGTTGCGCGGGTCGCTCTCATCCCCGCGGCGCGACGGCGCGCGCGTTCAAATCACCTTCACGGCGAGGAGTAACCGCCGTGCGCTTCTTCCTCAGTCTCATCTTTGTTGTCGTAGTTCTAGCTTCCGGAGTCGCGGTCGTGATTTTTTCGACCGCAGAGCAAGGTTCGT
>JAYTZZ010000126.1:0-9842 GCA_043741595.1 Hyphomicrobiales bacterium
GGGTGATGGCTGCCGAAGTCTGGGCTGGGCGTGCCGTTGACGACCGTGCCGGGGGCGGCTCCCAGCGTTTTCTCAAGAATTGCCTTTGCGTAAGGGCCGGTGACGGCGTGCATGGCGTCGAAGCGCGTACGGAAGCCGGCAGCGAACAGGGCCCGCAGCGCGTCGAAGTCGAAGAGGCTCTCCATCAGGGCCTGATAGTCGGAAACGGGATCGATGATCTCGACTCGCATGCCCTCGACGGCGGTTGTTCCGATGCGGTTAAGATCGACCGGAGCTGCGTCGGCGATCTCGTAGCGATCGATGGTCTGCGTACGGGCGTAGATGGTGTCGGTGATCTTCTCGGGCGCCGGCCCGCCATTGCCGATGTTGTATTTGATGCCGAAGTCGCCGTTGGGACCGCCGGGGTTGTGGCTAGCGGAAAGGATGATACCGCCGAAAGTCTGGTATTTGCGGATGATATGCGAGGTCGCCGGTGTCGACAGCAACCCACCCTGACCGACGATGATGCGCCCGAACCCGTTGGCGGCGGCAACGCGGATTGTCGTTTGAATTGCCTCGCGATTGTGGAAGCGACCGTCGCCGCCGATGACCAGCGTCTTGCCGGCGTAACCATCGAGCGAGTCGAAAATCGACTGAACGAAATTCTCAAGGTAGTGCGGCTGTTGGAAGACCGTGACCTTCTTGCGGAGGCCCGACGTGCCCGGCTTCTGGCCGTCGAAGGGCCCGGTGTCGACAGTCCGGATCATTGGGCAAGGCCCTTGTATAGGGCGGCATAGCGGGCGGCGCTTTTCTCCCAGGAAACGTCGGACTTCATTCCGCGTTTCTGTATGGTGCTCCATGTCTTGCGATCGGTGTAGAGAGTGATCGCCCGCCTGATGGCGCCCTGCAGGGCCACTGCCTCAATCGGCGAAAATTGGATACCCGTGGCGACGCCGGCGGAAAGCGCGGCGTCGTTGGTGTCAATGATGGTGTCGGCGAGTCCGCCGACGCGGCTGACGACCGGCACGCAGCCGTAGCGGAGTCCGTAGAATTGAGTCAGCCCGCATGGCTCGAAGCGGGAGGGGATAAGGATGGCGTCCGCACCGGCCTGCATTAGATGGGCGAGCGGTTCGTCGTAGCCGGTGACGACGCCGACGCAGCCGCGATGACGCGCAGCGGCTGACCGGAACAGGCCCTCGAGTGCAGCATCGCCGGAACCCAGAACCGCGAGCCGCGCGCCTGCGCTAACCAACCCGTCGATGCATTCGCCGAGAAGGTCCATGCCCTTCTGCCAGGCGAGCCGGCTGATGACGCTGAGGATCATGCCGTCCCCAGCCTCCAGCCCGAACCGGTTTTCGATTTGGCGCTTGTTGGCGGCGCGCGCGGAGAGTTTGCTGGCTGAATATTTGGTAGCGATGTTGGTGTCGGTCTCCGGGTTCCACACGGCGGTGTCGATGCCATTGACGATGCCGGAGAGGACACTGCGGCGCGTGCGCAGGAGACCGTCCAACCCCATGCCGCCGGCAGGCGTGCAGATTTCCTCCGCATAGGTCGGGCTTACGGTGGTGATGGCATCAGCGAATTGGAGCCCGCCCTTCAGGTAGCTGACGCCGCCGTAGTATTCGACGCCGTCGATGGCGAAGGCTTTTGCCGGCAGCCGAAGGTCGGCGAAAATCGCGGCCGGAAAATTTCCCTGGAAGGCGAGATTGTGGACGGTGACGATCACCTTGGTGTTTGTTTTAGCGCCCGTGCGCAGATAGGCAGCCGCCAATGCCGCCTGCCAATCGTGGGCGTGGACGATCTCCGGTGTGAAGGCAGGGACCGCACCGCGGCCGATGTCGTTGGCGACAAGGCTGAGGGCGGCGAACCGCTTCCAGTTGTCCGGCCAGTCCCTGCCGTCGGGCCCGAGGTACGGATTGCCCGGCCGTTCATAGAGGTGCGGTGCGTCGAGGACGAGAAATTCGAGGTTCCCCGCCTTCCCGGCCAGGAGCCGGGCAGGGCCGCCAAAAAGATCCTTCACCCGGTATGCGATTTCCGGCGCCTTCAGCGCCGCGATCACGGCAGGATAGCCTGGCAACATGATGCGCATGTCCACTCCGTGGCTGCGCAGCGCCGCCGGCAGCGCGCCGACCACGTCCGCCAAGCCGCCCGTCTTGATGAGCGGAAAGACCTCGGACGCGACGGAGAGCACCTTCGTCATTTGGCTTCGGTCAGCCCATTGATCATGAATTGCGTGATCAGGCAGACGCCGGATTCGGTGCGGCGGAATCGTTTTGCGTCTTCCTCCGGATCCTCGCCGACGACGAGGCCTTCCGGAATGTGCACGCCTCGATCGACCACGACTTTTTTTAGTCGCACGTTCCGGCCGACCTCGACATAGGGGAGAATGACGGCATCCTCGATGGTCGAGAAGGAGTTGACGCGGACACCGGAGAACAACAGCGATCGTCTCAAGGTCGAGCCCGAGACGATGCAGCCGCCCGAGACGAGCGAGGTGACGGCGAAGCCCCGGCGGCCCTCGACGTCATGGACGAATTTAGCCGGTGCATTCAATTCCGCATACGTCCAGATCGGCCAGGTCCGTTCGTAGAGGTCGAGGGCCGGAACCACGTCGGTCAAGTCGATATTGGCCTGCCAATAGGCGTCAACGGTTCCGACATCGCGCCAGTAAGCTTCGGTCTGGGTGGTCGAGCGCACACAGGATTTTGTGAAGCGATGCGCGACTGCCTTGCCGTGTTCAACAATGTAAGGGATCAGGTCCTTGCCGAAGTCGCGATTGGATTTCGGATCGGCGGCATCGCGCTTGAGCTCCTCGAACAGGAACTTCGTCTCGAACACGTAGATGCCCATAGAAGCCAGCGCCATCTCCGGATTGTCCGGTATTCCAGGCGGGTCCTTCGGCTTTTCGAGGAACGAGACGATGCGATCCTCGCCGTCGACATGCATGACGCCGAAGCCGGTCGCCTCCATGCGCGGCACTTCGAGGCAGCCGATGGTCACGTCGGCGCCAGAGTCGACGTGCTGCTGCAGCATCAGTTCGTAGTCCATCTTGTAGACGTGGTCGCCGGCGAGGACGACGATGAAGTTCGGACCGTAACTGCGGATGATGTCCATGTTCTGATAGACGGCGTCGGCGGTCCCCGAATACCAGCCGCTCTCTGAAATACGCTGACTGGCTGGCAGGACGTCGAAGCTCTCGTTCCGCTCCGGCCGAAGGAAGTTCCATCCACGACCGAGGTGCCGGATCAGGCTGTGCGCCTTGTACTGAGTCGCCACGGCGATGCGGCGGATGCCGGAGTTGAGGGCGTTCGACAGCGCGAAATCGATGATGCGCGTCTTGCCGCCGAAGAAAACGGCAGGTTTTGCCCGCTTGTCCGTCAGCTCCATCAGGCGGCTGCCGCGGCCGCCCGCCAGCACATATGCCATCGCATCGCGCGCCAGCGGCGCAACCTTGCCACTCTCTGCCATGGGTTCCTCCCTTAGCCGTCGAGGGCGAAGATCAGTGTTGCCAACGGCGGCAGCGTGATCTCGGCACTGGCGGGCTTGCCATGAGCGTTCGTATTCGTCGCGAATATTGCCCCAAGATTTCCCTTGCCGCTTCCGCCGTAGTCGTGAGCGTCGGTATTTACTACTTCACGCCAGCGCCCGGCGCGCGGAAGCGGCAAAACGTAATGCTCGCGCAAGACCGGCGTGAAATTGGTGATGGCCGCGACGGGCGGGTCGTTGCCGCCTGACAGGCGCAGCCAGGCGAAGACCGAATTGGCGGAGTCGTCGACGATCAGCCATTCGAAACCGTGGCCCTCGCAGTCGCGAGCATACAGCGCGGGCGTTTCGCGATAAGTCCGGTTCAGATCGCGGATGAGCGAGTGGACGCCTCGGTGCGGTGGACTCTCGAGCAAGCCCCAGTCGAGGCCGTGCGTCTCGTCCCATTCGTCCCAAGGGGCGAATTCCTGCCCCATGAAAAGAAGTTTCTTGCCTGGATAAACCCACATGAAGGCGTAGTAGGCGCGAAGGGTCGCGAATTTCTGCCAGTCGTCGCCGGCCATCTTGCGGAGCAGCGTGCCCTTGCCGTGGACGACCTCGTCGTGGGAAAGCGGCAGCACGAAATTTTCCGCGAATGCGTAGAGCAGGCCGAAGGTGATGTCCTGATGGTGGTGCTGCCGGTGTACGGGTTCGCGCGACAGGTATTGCAGCGTGTCGTGCATGAAACCCATGTTCCATTTGAAGCCGAAGCCCAGACCGCCAGCATAGACCGGCTGCGAAACGCCAGGCCAGGCTGTCGATTCTTCAGCGATTGTAACGGTGCCGGGATGCTGTCCGTACGTGGCGGCGTTGGCGCGGCGGAGGAACGCGACTGCCTCCAGGTTCTCGTTGCCGCCGTCCTTATTCGGCAGCCATTCGCCCTTTTGCCGTGAGTAGTCGAGATAGAGCATCGAGGCGACCGCATCGACGCGGAGGCCGTCGAGATGAAACCGCTCGAGCCAGAAAAGCGCGCTGTTGACGAGGAACTCGGAGACCTCCTTCCGCCCGAAATTGTAGATAGCGGTGTTCCAGTCCGGATGAAATCCGCGGCGCGGATCGGCGTGCTCGTAGAGCGCCGTGCCATCAAAGCGGGACAGCCCGTGCGAGTCGGTCGGGAAATGCGCTGGCACCCAGTCGAGGATGACGCCGAGGCGGGCGTTGTGGGCGCGGTCGACGAAGCGGGCGAAGCCGGCCGGATCGCCGAAACGCGCGGTGGGCGCGAACAGGCCGGTTGG
Organism: Hyphomicrobiales bacterium; assembly: GCA_043741595.1. Lineage (GTDB taxonomy): Bacteria > Pseudomonadota > Alphaproteobacteria > Rhizobiales > Kaistiaceae > DASZQY01. The sequence goes on from JAYTZZ010000126.1 coordinate 4,737, forward strand.
CTGATAGCCCCACGACGCATCGAGCGGATGCTCCGTAATCGGCAGCAGTTCCAGGTGGGTAAACCCGAGGTCGGCGACGTATGGGATCAGCTGGTCGGCCAACTGGTCGTAGGTCAGGAAACCGCCGTTCGAAGGCCGCCGCCACGATCCCAGATGAACCTCGTAGATCGACATGGGCGAGCGGCGCCAGTCGCGAGAGCGGCGGCTGTCGAGAAAGCTTCCGTCGGTCCACGAGAACGGTGCGGGATCGGCCACGACCGAAGCGGTCTTCGGCCTGAGTTCGGAGGCGAAAGCGTAAGGATCAGCCTTGAGTGGCAACAGCTTACCGTCGGCGCCGATGATCTCGTACTTGTAGACGGTGCCGGGACCGAGTTCGGGCAGGAATATTTCCCAGACGCCCGACGTTCGGCGGCGCATGAGATGGCGGCGGCCGTCCCACCCGTTGAAGTCGCCAACCACCGAGACGCGGCGGGCGTTCGGCGCCCAGAGGGCGAAATGCACGCCGGTCGCACCTTCGTGGTCAAGGACATGGGCGCCGAGTTTATCGAAAAGGCGAAGATGAGTGCCCTCGGCGGAGTAGTAGTCGTCCATGGGGCCGAGCACGGGACCGAAAGAATAGGGGTCGATCAGGGTCCACTGCACGCCGGCATTGGAGGCGGCGGTGCGGAGCGCCTCCCGCGCCTTCAGGTTGATCTTGCCTTCGAAGAATCCTGCCTTGTGCCGCCGATCGAGTTTGCCGAGCGGGCGCCCGTCGAGCGAGGTCGCGGTTGCCTCGTCGGCGCCAGGAACGACTGCGCGGGCGATCCAGGTATTTCCGATGAGATGAGGTCCAAGGACGGCGAACGGATCGTCATGCGTCCCGGCGATTAGGGCGGCGATTTCTGGCTCACCGAGCCGCCAGCCTTCCTCCCGCGTCGCTGCCTTCATCCGTCATTTATGACACGGGGACATTCCAGATGTCGCGGCCATACTCGCGAATCGTGCGGTCGGCGGAAAACCATGCCACGTTGGCGGTGTTCCGGATGGTTTTGCCGTACCAGGCGCGCGGATTCGCCCACAGCGCGTCGATCTGCCGTTGGGCGGCCGCGTAGGCCACGTAGTCGGCCGTCACCAAGAACCAATCGGTGGTCATCAGATTGTCAACGAGGTCGCGATAACGGTTGCTATCGTCAGGCGAGAAATTACCCGACCTGATGGTGTCGAGAGCCTCCGAAAGCAGCGGATTAGCGCCAATGATGGCGCGCGGATTGTGACCGGTGCGGCGGCGCTCCTCCACTTCGTCGGCGGTCAGGCCAAAGATGACGATGTTGTCCGGTCCGACCTTCTCCCGGATTTCGACGTTGGCGCCATCGAGCGTGCCGATGGTAAGGGCGCCGTTCAGCGCGAACTTCATGTTGCCAGTACCGGAGGCCTCGAGACCGGCGGTCGAGATCTGCTCGGAGAGATCGGCCGCCGGCATGATCATCTCCGCCAGGCTGACGTTATAGTTCGGCAGGAATACGATCTTGAGAAGTCCATGGACCGCTGGATCATTGTTGACGATGCGAGCGACGTCGTTGATGAGCTTGATGATGAGCTTCGCGTTCCAGTAGCTCGGCGCCGCCTTGCCGCCGAAAATCTTCACCCGCGGCGTCCAGCTTTTCTCCGGATGCGCGCGGATCTGATCGTAGAGTGCGATCGCCTCGATGATGTTGAGAAGCTGTCGCTTGTATTCGTGAATCCGTTTCACCTGCACGTCGAACATTGCGCCGGGATCGACGGTGATGCCCATCCTCTCGCGGATGGTTGCCGCGAGTCGCTCCTTGTTGGCCCGCTTCACCGCTGCGAACCTCGCCTGGAAGGAACTGTCGTCAGCGTATGCGTTCAAGCCGGTGATGAGGTCGAGATCGTCGAGGAAGCCAGGACCGATCGTTTCGCGAATGAGTCTTGTCAGCCCGGAATTCGCCTGCATCAGCCAGCGCCGCGGCGTGACGCCGTTGGTCTTGTTGTTTATACGGCCCGGAAAGAGACGGTTGAGGTCGCGGAAGATGGTCTTCTTCATCAGTTCGGTGTGCAGGGCTGACACTCCGTTGACACTGTGCGAGCCCACGAAAGCGAGCTGTCCCATACGCACGCGGCGGCCGCTGTGCTCGTCGATCAGAGATACCTGCGACAGATCGGCGGCTTCACCCAGTTTATCGCTCGCCTCCCCGAGAAGCTGTGCGTTGATCTCATAGATAATTTGCATGTGTCGCGGCAGCAGCCGTTCGAACAAGGATACCGGCCAGCTCTCGAGTGCCTCTGGCAGGAGCGTGTGGTTGGTGTAGCCGATCGTGGCGCGAGTGAGCTCGAACGCCTTGTCCCACTCCATGCCGTTCAGGTCGACCAGGATGCGCATGAGCTCCGCGATCGCCACAGCGGGATGCGTATCGTTGAGTTGGATCGCGGCTTTGTCGGGCAGATTCTCGAATGTCCCAAACTGCTGAACGTGTCGCCGCGTCAGGTCTTGCAGCGAGGCTGAAACAAAGAAGTATTCCTGCCGGAGGCGCAGCTCCTGCCCCGCGGCTGTCGAGTCTGCCGGGTAAAGGACCCGGGTGATCGTTTCGGCCCGCGTGCGGTCGGCGAGGGCGCCGACATGGTCGCCGCTGTTGAATGCCTCGAGGCGTATCGGATCGATGGCGTGCGCGCTCCACAGGCGAAGCGTGTTGACGCGGTGGCCACGCCAGCCGACGATCGGCGTGTCGTAGGCGACGGCCATAACCTTTTCTTGCGCGCGCCACTCCTGCCGCGGCGGCTCATCAGCTTTCGTCGCGTCAGCGACCACCATACCGCCAAAGCCGATTTCGTACGCAGCCTCGCGCCGTTCGAACTCCCAAAGGTTGCCGTGGCCGAGCCAATCCTCCGGCATTTCCACCTGGTTGCCGTCGCTGATCTCCTGACGGAACAGCCCATGGACGTAGCGGATGCCATAGCCGTAAGCGGGTATCTCGACGGTCGCCATCGCTTCCATGAAACACGCGGCGAGGCGACCGAGACCGCCATTCCCGAAGGCGGCGTCGGGCTCCAGAGACTCGATCGTGTCGAGGTCTACGCCGAGACCCCTGAGGGCAATTTCCATGGGCTCGACCAGGTCGAGATTTGACATGGCGTCGCGCAGCAATCGGCCAATCAGGAATTCAAGCGAGAAGTAGTAAACGCGCTTGGCGCCGGTCCGGTACGCAGCCCGCGTCGATTCCATCCAGCGATCGATTGCCCGGTCGCGGACTACGAGTATTGCTGCTGCCAGCCAATCGTGGGGCTTGGCGACGATCGGGTCCTTGCCCACGGAATAGGCGAGCTTGTCGACGATCTCCGCCTTCAGGCTCTCCGCATCGATCTTTCGCGGCAAAGGTTCGGCGGTGCTGGTGTCGTTCATGCAATGGCGACCGGCTACTTGGGCTGAAGCGGTGTTATGCCCGGATCGGGGGCGTATTGCCACGCCCGCGATGCAAGGCGGAGGCCAAGTCTTTCGGCAGGGAGAGCGAAGCCTGACCGCGTCAATGTTCAATCTTCGACGCGGATCGGGACGGTGACCAACTGTCGGGTCACCGACCGTTGTCCCTTTGGAAGGAAGCGAACGAAGACTAGGTTTGCGGTCTCGCCCATCGAGCCGAAATTTCGGTCCGGGCTCGTATCGTCGATGATCGAAGGGTATCCCGCCCAACTTGCGCGGTGTGCGCCGGCCTGTAGATCGACTGCCAACAGCAATTCCGGAGTTGACCAGGTGATGAGATCCTTCGACGTCGCGTAAAAGAAGCCGAGCGAATTTCCGCTGCGGTACTCGAAGACCGCGACGAATGTCTGTGTGCGCACCTGGAGGACGAGGCCGCGGATATTCGGCTGCGTTGTCGGTCCGACCGCGCCACACACGCTCGTCCGCGTCAACCAGCCTTCGCCATCGAAGTGCGCGCCGGGCACAAACTCACTGCCGGACCACACATCCCAGGCCATCACGTTGTCGGCGGGCGCTCGTGCAAGGCAATTGTGGGACTTCGTTTCGCCGTCGCCGCCGCGACGCCACAGGATCGTGTAGAGCGAGCCGTTCCAGGCGACGATGTTGGTTGCGGTCAGGAAGCCGGCAGGATTGGCAATGTCTGAGCGATAGGGTTCAGGCGGCGGAAACGCGATCTGGCGTGGTGGTGTGCCGAGATATTGGAACGTCGCGCCGCCATCGTCGGAATGGAGCGCGGCGAGGCCGTTGTACCAGCAGTCGGTGCGCTCCGTGCCTGCCGCGCACGGGATGTCGTGGCGATACGGGATGAAGCTTGCGGTGGCGAAGGCAAAGACATCGCGGCCGTTGTCGGTGTGGAAGGCGTGGAGCCAGGAGCGATCGTCGAGGAGGGCGGGATCGGCATTGCTGCTCGCCGCAAAGCGGATCGTGCAGTCGTGTATGAGGTGGTCTAGGTCGGGACCGGTGAACGCGCGGTTCCTGTAGTTCGGCGCAAACAGGACCATGACGCCTTGGGCATCACGGAAGGCGCGCGCCGGGGTATCGGGCATGTCCGACGCGTCGCAGGCATCCGTCGCCTGATTGAACAGCACCTTCTCGGGACCATCGACGACGAGACTGAGGGCGTCGGACCGGGTACTGGCAGCGAGAATCGATGCTGCCGCCAGCGCAAGGATCGATCGCCATGAACTCTGCCGCGCTTGGGACGGACTACTCCGCCGCATCAAGGACTTGCGATTCGACTTCACCGCGCAGCCGATGCGGCATGCCGTTTTCGTCGAGGAACGCCATGAGGTCCTGGAATCGGGAGGCGTAGGTCCGCTCGAACTTGGCGAAGTCGGCCTTCTCCCATTCCTTGCGGAAGGAGAAGCGATCCATAAGGCGGGATTCGACAAAGGGAATGCCGAGGGTATCGACGAACTCGCGCGTGCGGCTATCGTAGGTGACATAGAGGGACGGTACGCCGTTGGCGAGCGCCATCAGGTTGCCGTGCAGGCGGAAGCCGGTGGTCGCCGACATCTTCCGCATCTCACTTTCGAAATCGCCCACTGCTTCGAAGACTGCGAGCGACGAGCGATAGAGCGCCAGCAGGGGGTCGCTAGGTCCGAATACCCAATCCTGATCGGTGAGCGCCTGAA
>JAYTZZ010000127.1:0-4241 GCA_043741595.1 Hyphomicrobiales bacterium
GTTCCGCGAAAGCAAGATCAAGTAAGCCGGTTCAGTTTCGGCAACAAAAAAGCACCGCCTTGGCGGTGCTTTTTCATTTTGGCCTCTTGGGAGGCCAGAATTAGTGGCCGGCCCAGAACGGGTTTGTACGAGGAGGCCACTCAATCCGTTCTGAGGCCGGCCTACCCTACGGACCCAGGAGATGCGGCGGACCTGAGCACTCCGCAGGGTATCTGAATTGTTAATTATCTTTGGATCAGCACAGGGATATGACAGTCCTGTGATCCGTCGTTGGGTTGCCTGCTCTCCTCGCTCGAACGACTGGCTGAACCTTATCGCCGTCCGCAGAGTTAGCAAACCGTAAGTGTCGGAAATCGCATTGTATCTAGACGTTTAGTCAATTTTAATCATGAATATGGCCGATCCGCTGCAACTTTGGCGGGTCAGGCGGCGGCCGATACCCTGTTGCGCCCGGCCCGCTTGGCCTCGTAAAGGGCCTTGTCGGCGCGTTTCAGGAGGATTTCGGGGGTTTCCTCCATCGAGGTCAGCGACGCAATTCCTATGGAAACCGTGACCTCGATGCTTTGATCGGTTTCCGGAATACGGAAACGGTCGATCGCGATCTTCGTGCGGAGCCTCTCGCCAACGAGCAGTGCCAGCGCCGCGTCGGTGTCGGGCATTGCGATGACAAACTCCTCGCCCCCCATGCGGCACGCCAGATCGATCCCGCGGACCGCCTTGCGCACCCGCCGGGAAAACTCGCGCAGCACATCGTCGCCCGCCGGGTGGCCATGAGCGTCGTTGATCGCCTTGAAGTAGTCGATGTCGAGCACCAGCACCGACAGCGGTTTCTCGCGCGCGATCGCCTGCTGCACGAGGGTCGCAAGGTGGCGCTCGAGGTAGCGGCGGTTGTGGAGCCCCGTGAGCCCGTCGGTCACGGCCATCTCGATGGTCATCTGCACGTTGTCGCGCAGCCGATCGTCAAAGCGCTTGCGGCGGACCTGGGTCCGCACCCGCGCCAACATCTCGTTCTTGTCGATCGGGCGGACGAGGTAGTCGTTGACGCCAAGATCGAGGCCGCGGAGCAGCCGCATGTTGTCGTCCGGATTGACGATGACAAGGATCGGCAGTTGCCGCGTCCGGTCGAGCGAGCGGAGATGCGAGCAGAGCCTCAGGCCGTCGACCTGCTTCAGGTTGAGGCTGACGATGGCGAGGTCGTAGTCGCCCTCGGCGGCGCGGAACAGCGCCTCCTGCGGCTCAGTCTCGTGATCGACGGTATGCTTCGGCGACAGGATATTCTTGACGCGCTCGATGGTCGCCGGAGAGTCATCGACGAGGAGCACCTTGCCGCCCTCGCCGCCGAGGTTGACCGGGTCGAACGTCTCGTCGAGCCCGATTTCGGTCGAGGTCGACACCCGCATCATCAGCTCGTCGGTAAGAGTCTTGAGACGTGCAAGGCTCTTTACCCGCGTGATCAACGCGATGTCGTTGACCGGCTTGGTGAGGAAATCGTCGGCACCGGCCTCGAGCCCGGCCACCCGGTCAGCCGGCTGGTCGAGGGCCGTGACCATGATCACCGGAATGTGCGCGGTGCGCGGATTGTGCTTCAGACGCCTGCAGACCTCGAGGCCATCCATGCCGGGCATGAGGACGTCGAGCAGCACGACGTCGCATTGGCCGCGCGCGCAGATATCCAGCGCCGCAGGTCCGTTCATCGCCGTCACCACCTCGAAGTACTCGGCGGTGAGCCGAGCCTCAAGGAGCTTGATGTTGGCGACGAGATCGTCGACGACGAGGACGCGGGCGGTCATGGGGAGCTTTGCCTCAGCCGTCCCCGATGTAGATCTTCACGGTCTCAAGAAACTTGGCGACCGAGATCGGCTTGGACAGGTAGGCCTCGCAGCCGCCCTGGCGGATGCGCTCTTCGTCGCCCTTCATGGCAAAGGCTGTCACGGCAATCACTGGAATGGTGCGCAGTTCGTCGTCTTCCTTGATCCACTTGGTGACCTCCAGACCGGAAACCTCCGGCAACTGGATGTCCATCAGGATGAGGTCGGGGTGATGCTCGCGGGCAAGGTCGATAGCTTCCAGCCCGTTGCGGGTCTGGACGATGTTGTACCCGTTCGCCTCAAGGAGATCGTGGAAGAGCTTCATGTTGAGCTCGTTGTCTTCCACGACGAGGACAGTCTTGGCCATAGTGGCGGATCCATAGGCGCCCAGGCGCGAGCAGCGGCAGGTTGCGGATATTTGCGCCCGTTCCCTCGATTCGCGAAGGTAGATCGGATTCATTTCGGAAAGGAAAATGCGATGTCGGAAAAGCGGGGACATTCCTCATCCGAAGTGGCGGAAACATTGGCAATCGACGCATTGGGCTACCTGGCGAATGAGCCCGAGGCGTTGAACCGCTTCCTGGCGCTTTCCGGCATCGGTCCGGAAATGTTGCGAGCAGCCGCCGCCGACCCCGGCTTCCTCGCCGGCGTGCTTGACCATTTCCTGAGCGACGAGCCGCTGCTCGTCGCCTATGCGGCCCATGCCGGCATCCCGGCAACGCGCATCGCGGCGGCGCGACGTGCGCTGGGCGGAAGCGACCAGGGAGCATGAGCACGATCCCCGTTTCGCTTGATGGCTACACGGACCTGCCGCGCGGGAAGATCGCCAATGTCGTCACGTTTCTGGAGCGAACGGAGCCTCCGGGACCGCCCGAGACGCCCACAGACGGACTCTCCCTTGTCCGCGTGATCAGCCCGGACCCGGTCTGGTATCGGGCACTCTACAGCCGCATTGGCGAGAATTGGCTGTGGTTCTCACGGGCCGTCATGCCCGAGGTGGAACTCGCTGCGATCATTTCCAGCCCCGCGACGGTGATCCTCGCCCTGACGCGGGCCGGCGACGCGATAGGACTGGCGGAGCTCGACAGGACGATCCCCGGCGAGGCCGAAATCGTGACGTTTGGCGTTGTTCCGGAGGAAATCGGCAGCGGCGCGGCCAGAGTTCTGATGGAAGAGGCCCTCGCCCACGCCTTCAGCGGCGGTGTCCGGCGTGTGTGGCTGCACACCTGCACGTTCGATCATCCCGCCGCGCTACGTTTCTACGTCCGCCAGGGGTTCCGCGCGTTCAAGTTTGCGATTGAGGTGTCGGACGATCCGCGGCTGACGGGCTTCCTGCCCGAAAATGCAGCGCCGCACGTGCCGCTGATCAAGCCGTCCCGCCGGTAGTAAGCCGGCGGCGCGGTGTTCAGGCGTGGGCCGGCGCCGCGCCCTTATGGTCGGCGTGCTTGTCGTGAGCCAGATCGCGCTCCGCGATTGCCTCGACCTTCTGCAACTCGGCAACGGCCTCGTCGGAGGCCAGTTTCGCCGCGGCGAGTTGATCCTTAAGAGCGCGCTCGGAGGCCGCGAGATTATCGCGGCGCTGCGTGGCAGCTTTGGCGAACGTCGGATAGGCGAAATGGCCGGCGTCGTGGATACCGCTCCGCTCCTGTTCGGCGAGCACCTGATCGTTGAGTTCCTTAGCCATACGATCGAACTCGGCGATCATGGCTTCGATCTGCGACACCTGACGCTGCTTTTCCTCGACCTGAAAACGCTTCAGGCGAATGAGACCCTCGCGCGACTTCATTTCGTCTCTACTCCTTACACGCCGTTCCGACCGGAACTGGGTCGGCGGCACCTGTCAGTTCGCCGGCCGTCGCGCGCGAATTGATGAGCGCGGCACCCGGCCGGTAACGTTTCGTTTACGTCTAGCGTTAATCATGGGCCCCAAGCGCTTAATTCGGGGTAAATCGAAAGACGCGATGTCGGTAGGATTTCCCCGAGTCCTGTGAATCGCTTAGCGGTGTTTCCTCAACTTGGTTAAGAGCTGGTTAAGGAAAAGAATTCGCCGTTATCTCAATGAAGTATCGCGAGTCGCCTAGACGTTTCATTAATTCGCTTGTGCCGTGGAATCAGAGTTTGTTAACCATTGGCGCGTAGCTTGGCGAATCGGGGTTAACCGAACGTTGGTGCCGGCAGATGCAGCCCGGCGCACCACGTCGGAAGAGCCAGGGGGATTGGCATGCGAGTGCTACTGATCGAGGACGACAGCGCCACGGCGCAGAGCATCGAGTTGATGCTCAAGTCCGAGAATTTCAACGTCTACACGACGGATCTCGGCGAAGAGGGTGTCGATCTCGGCAAGCTCTACGATTACGACATCATCCTGCTCGACCTGAACCTGCCGGACATGTCCGGCTTCGAGGTTTTGCGGTCGCTGCGGGTTTCCAAGGT
>JAYTZZ010000128.1:0-4234 GCA_043741595.1 Hyphomicrobiales bacterium
ATCACGGGGATGCGGGAGACTTCGAGATCCGGACCGAGCTGCAGCAGAATGTCCTTCACGGCGCCGATCTCGACGCCGCGGAACTTCACCGGCGCGCCGATGCGCAGGCCGTTGATCGAGCTGTCGAAGTAGAGGATGAATTCGGTCGACCGGCGAAACAGCCGCCCCGATCCGAGGATGACCACCGTGATGACGATCAGGGCCAGGGCGCCGGCGACAAACGCGCCGATCAACGTCGGGCTGATTCTTTTGTTCATGACTTTGCTTCCTCTCCGCGGGTAAAGAACTGGCGCACCCGCGGATCGGGCGGGTGGGCGAGCAGCTCTTTCGGGTGGCCCCGCGCGATGACGGCTTTGCTGTCCGCGTCCAGAAACAGGCAGTTGTCGCCGATGGCGAGGATGCTCGCGACCTCGTGCGTGACCACGACCACGGTCGTGCCGAGGCCGTTGCGCAGCTCCAGGATCAAATCGTCCAAGCGCCGCGCGCTCACCGGATCGAGCCCGGCCGAAGGCTCGTCGAAGAACAGCGCCTCGGGGTCGAGCGCCATGGCGCGGGCCAAGCCGGCCCGCTTCTGCATCCCGCCGCTGATTTCCGACGGATAGTAGTCCTCGAAGCCTTTCAGCCCCACCAGCGAGAGCTTGAGCGAGGCCACCTCGCGGATCTCCGCCGGACCGAGATCGGTGTATTCTTCGATCACCAGGCCGACGTTTTGCGCCAGGGTCATGGAGCTCCACAGGGCGCCGCCCTGAAACAGCACGCCGACGCGCCGGAGCAGCTCCCGGCGACGCTCCGTATCGGCCCGGGTAAAGCTTTCATCTCCGTAGAAGATTTCCCCGGCCGCCGGCTCGTTCAGGCCGATCATGTGCCTGAGCAGCGTACTCTTGCCGCAGCCGCTCACCCCCATCACGATGAACACCTCGCCGCGCTTGATGGTGAAATTGAGATCGCGCATCACCACAAGATCCCCGTAGGCCATGGTGAGATCGCGCGCCATGAAGTGCGTTCCGCCGCCATTGTCATCGCCGCTTCGCCCCATGCGTCAAATCCCCAGGATGTAAAAGACGACTGCAAAAACGCCGCAGGCGGTAACGACCGCCACGATGCCGGTGACCACGGCGGAGGTGGCCGCGTCGCCCACCGCGGAGGCGCTATCGCCGCATTGCAGGCCCCTGAGGCAGCCCGACAGCGCGACCAGCAGGCCGTAAACGGCGCTCTTGAACACGCCGCCGAAGACGTCGGTCAGCGTGAGGGCATTCGCGCTCTGCTGAAAGTAGACGGTCCAGGAGAGGTCGAGCATCCCCACGCCGATAGCCGCGCCGCCGAGCATGCCGACGAGATCGGAGTAGAGGCAAAGGAGCGGCATCATCAGAGTGAGCCCGATGACGCGCGGCAGCACGAGAAACTCCATCGGCGAAAAGCCGCTGGCCCTCAGGGCGTCGATCTCCTGCGTGACCTTCATGGTGCCGATCTCCGCCGCGAAGGCGGCGCCCGTGCGCCCGGCCATGATGATCGCCGTCATCATCGCGCCCATGTCGCGCATGATGCCGATGGCGACCAGATCGGCGATGTAAATCTGTCCGCCGAATTTTTTTAACTGCACCGCGCCGACAAAAGCGAGGATGACGCCTACGAGAAAGCTGATCAGGGTGACGATCGGCAGAGCCTCCGCGCCGCACTGCTGGATCAGCAGGGAGAGATCGAAGCCGCGATAGCGCGCTTTCCGGCGCGAGAACTTGCCGATCGTCAGCGTCGTCTCGCCCAAAAAGCCGAGCATCGCCGTTGCGCCGCGGCCGGTCGCAAGGGTTGTGTTGCCGATGCGTTCGAACAACGGCGGGCGCTTCGCCTGTCTCAGCGCGTCCTTTCTCTCGGGCACCGCTTCTGCCAGCTCCAGCAAGCGGCGGATGCCCGGCGGCAGGCCGGAACGGTCCATTGCCAGACCTCGCTGGCGGCACAGCTCGGTCACTTTGGTGAGGAAGGTGAGGATACTGCTGTCCCAGCCTTGAAGCTCGCGCGCGTCGAAAGAAATACGGGATGCAGATACGACTTGTCGTTCAACGTCGCTCACGGGGGGATGGGTGCTGCGAAGACTCCACGACCCACCAACCCGGATGACCAGCGTGGCGTCCGCGGCCTGCTCGAACGAAAGAGTTCCTGACGCAGCCATTGAGTCCCGCCTCCCAGCAAATCAGGTTCTTAAATATCGCATCTGACTGGAAGAAACAAAGGGCGTACGGGAAGGTTCAAGATGGTTCAAGATTGTTCAAAAGAACCCGTGTCAGCTCAGTCCGGTAATCTTTCCCTCTTTGTCCACGTCCATGCGAATCGCCTGGGGCGTCTCAGACAAACCGGGCATGAGCATCATGTTGCCCGCCACAACGACGATGAATCCCGCGCCGCCGGCCAGGTGCGCGTCGGTGACCGTCAGCCGCCAGTCGCGCGGCGCGCCGAGCAGCTTGGGATTATCGGACAGGGAAGAGGGCGTCTTCGCCATGCAGATGGGCAGCGAGGAATAGCCCGCGGCGGAAAACCTCTGGAGCTTTTTCCGCGCCGCCGATTCGAAATAGACCGAGCTTGCGCCGTAGATCTCCCTGGCGATGCGGGTGATTTTTTCTTCGACCGGGAGATCCTCCGGGTAGAGCGGCTGCACCGCTGCGGCATCGGTCTTGTCGGCTGCTGCAACAATTCTTGCGGCGAGATCGAGGCCGCCCGCGCCGCCTTTCTCAAAGACCTCCGCGAGCGCTGAGCCTACACCGAGGCCGGCGCAGAAGCTCTCGACGGCGCGGATCTCCTCGTCGCCGTCATCGGGAAAACGATTGACGGCGACGACCGTCGGGAGGCGGAACTTGGCGAGATTTTCGATGTGCTTTGCGAGATTGTCGAGGCCGCGCTTGAGCGAGTCGAGATTTGTTTTCTCGTTCGGCGCTTGCGCCTTGATCCCCCGCACGGTCGCGACCAGGACCGCCGCCGACGGCTTCAAACCGGAGGCGGGCATGACGATGTCGAGAAATTTTTCCGCGCCGAGATCGGCGCCGAAGCCGGTCTCGTTTACCACGTAGTCCGCCAGCGCGAGGCCCATTCTCTGGGCGATGACGCTGCTGGTGCCGTGGGCGATGTTGGCGAAGGCGCCGGCATGAATGAGGGCCGGAGTGCCTTCGGTGGTCTGGACCAGATTGGGCATGATCGCTTCGTTGAGCAGGACCATCATCGCGCCGGTGGCCTGAAGATCGGCGGCGCGGACGATTTGCCCCGCGAGATTGAAACCGATCGCGATCTCGCCCAGCCTGCGCCTGAAGTCCTCGCGGGAGTCCGCCAGGGCGAGCACCGCCATGACCTCCGAAGCGGCGGTGATGACGAAGCCGGTTTCGCGCGGCACGCCGTTGGCCTTTCCGCCCAGGCCCACGATCACGTGGCGCAGCGCGCGGTCGTTCATGTCGAGCGTGCGCGGCCAGAAGATATTATCCACGTCGATCTTAAGCCCGTTGCCGTGGTGGAGGTGGGAGTCGATCATCGCGGCGAGCAGGTTGTGGGCCGCGGTGACGGCGTGCAGGTCGCCGTTGAAGTGGAGGTTGATCTTCGCGCTCGGCAGGACCTGCGAGCGGCCGCCGCCGGTCGCGCCGCCTTTGACGCCGAAGACCGGGCCGAGCGACGGCTCGCGCAGCGTGACCACGCATTTTTTCCCCAGCTTCTCGACCGCCTGCGCCAGGCCGATGGAGACGACGGTCTTCCCCTCGCCGTGGCTCGTCGGCGTCATCGCCGTGACGAGGATCAGCTTGCCGCGCGGCGGCGCGTTGCGGTCGGGCAGCCGGCTGAGCTTCACCTTGGCGGTGGCGCGCCCGTAGAGTTCGAGATCGTCGTCGCCGAGACCGAGCTTCGCGGCGATTTGATTAATCGGCAACAGGCCGCTATCCGCGCTGTTCACTTGACCCCTCTTTTGACGCCGCGCATCGCGTTGAGCGAATCGAGCAGGCCGGTGTACTGGATGAGCAAAAGCGCGCGCTGCGCGGCCGAGTAAAGTCCGCTGCAGATCGAGACGCCTTTGTCTTCTTTGCAGACCTGGACGACGCGCAGCTCGGGATCGGCCATCATCGTTTCAGCAAGCGCTCGCTCGTTGTGCGGTCCGGCAGGGCGACGATGAAATGAATGCCGGCGCGCTGCACCTCGCGGATGCTCTCGGGGGATTTAAGTGGCGCGTTTTCCATGTGTCCTTCTCCGCTTAAGATCGCGTTAACCCGGC
>JAYTZZ010000129.1:0-4214 GCA_043741595.1 Hyphomicrobiales bacterium
GCGGCTGCGGGAAACCTGGGTGTGGCCGCCGGTGAGCAGCGGCTCCGTTTCGTAGTAGAGAGTGCGGAGAAGCTGACCTTTCCAGCCGTTCCAGACGCCAGGGCCGACCGCCTTGATGTCGGCGACGGTCAGCACGAGCAGCATGCGCAAACGCTCCATGCTCTGCACGATCGCGGCAAAATCGGCGATCGTCTTGCGGTCGTTCAGGTCGCGCGACTGAGCAGTGATGCTCATCACCAGATGCTGTTCGACCAACCACGCAACAGTCTCGGTCTGCGCGGCATCAAGACCGAAGCGCGGTCCGAGACGCCTCGCGACGCGGGCACCGGCGATCGAATGATCTTCCGGACGCCCCTTGGCGATGTCATGGAGGAAGAGGGCGACATAGAGGACAATTCGATCCTTTATCCCCGGCATGATTTCGTTCGCCAACGGGTGAGCCTCGGCGAGATCACCGCGCTCGATTTCGGCGAGCACACCAATGGCGCGGATGAGGTGCTCATCGACAGTGTAGTGGTGATACATGTTGAACTGCATCATCGACACGATCTTGCCGAAATCGGGAACGAAGCGGCCGAGTACACCGGCCTCATTCATCCGCCGCAGGACCAGCTCCGGCTGACGACGGGAACTCAGAATCTCGACGAACAGGCGGTTCGCCTCCGGGCCTTCACGCAGCTCCGCGTCAATCAAGTGCAACGAGCGCGCAATCTGCTGCATTGCGTCCGGGTGAAAAGCGAGGTCGGTGCGGTCCGCGAGATGGAATATCCGCAGAAAGTTCACCGGATCTTTGGCGAACACTTTCTCGTTCGCGGTCGTGATGCGGCCGTTGTCGACAACGAAATCGGTGGAGCCGGGAATCGTGCGGTAGCGACGGCGGGGCAGACGGAAGAAGCGGTTCAGGCCCGGCGTCGTTTTGGCGTGGTGCTCCTCGAGGGCGGCGCAGAAGATGTTGGTGAGGTCGCCGACGTCCTTGGCAACCAGGAAGTAGTGTTTCATGAAGCGCTCGACGTCCTTTAGGCCCGGATGAGCGGTGTAACCAAGGCGTTTCGCCATCTCGCGCTGCACGTCGAACGAGAGCCGCTCCTCGGCCCGTCCGGTCAGGAAATGGAGGTGGCAGCGCACCGCCCAGAGGAAATCCTCCGCCTTGCGGAAAAGCGCCAGCTCGGCCTTTGAGAAGACCCCTACCTTGACCAACTCATCGCGGCTTGACACCCGGTAATAGTATTTCGCGATCCAGAAGAGCGTGTGCAGGTCGCGCAAGCCGCCCTTCCCTTCCTTGACGTTCGGCTCAACGAGATAGCGGGACGCGCCCTGATGGCGGTGGCGTTGGTCGCGCTCGGCGAGCTTGGCGGCGATGAACTCGCGTCCGGTGCCCTTGACCACCTCGGCATCGAAGCGGGCGACGAGATCGTCGTAGAGCTTGCGGTCACCGTAGATGTAGCGGGCCTCGAGCACGGCGGTGCGGATGGTCATGTCAGAACGCGACAGACGGATGCACTCGCCGAGGCCGCGGGTGGCATGACCGACCTTGAGGCCGAGATCCCAGAGGAAATAAAGAATGAACTCGACGACCTTCTCGCCGAGCACGGTCTGCTTGTTGGTGAGCAGGAAGAGCAGGTCGACGTCGGAGCCCGGCGCCAGCGTGCCGCGGCCATAGCCGCCGACGGCGACAACCGCCATGCGTTCGCTCGATCCGGGCGTCGCGCCTTTGTAGATCTGTTCGATGGCGAGATCGTGTAGCGCCGCGATGATCGCGTCCTGCAGATCCGACAGCCGGCCGGCGCAGGCAGTGCCTTTGCCGTTGGCGACCAGGTGTCGCTCCGCATCGGCACGTCCCTCGGCAAGCACCTTTTTCAGGTAGGTCACGATCGACGCGCGGCTCTTCGCCGACAGCTCGCCGCGATTGCCGGCAATCGCAATCAGCTTGTCGCGCAAGGCTTTGCCGTCGATCTCAATGGGCGCGGCAACAGGCTTGTTCATTAATGCCAAGGACTTAGGGATTCGATGCGGCGGAACCTAGCCTTTTCGCCGCTTCGCGGCAAAGCGGCTACTTTTGTTGTCCTTTCAGCGCCGCTTTGAGCTTGTAGAGTGCCTCCAGCGCCTCGCGCGGGCTGAGTTCGTCCGGCGCGATCTCGTCGAGGAGCACCGCCAGCGGATCGACCTCGGGCTCCGCCGAGCGCGCCGCAGAAAATAGCGGCAGGTCGTCAATCAGCGTATGGACAGGCGCCTTGCGATCGGTCTCCTCCAGTTGGCGGAGAACCTCGCGGGCACGTTCGACCACCGCCGTCGGCAAGCCGGCGAGACGGGCGACCTGAATGCCGTAGGAACGGTCGGCGGAACCCGGTGCGATCTCGTGCAGGAAGATAACGTCCCCCTTCCACTCCTTGACGCGCACGGTGACGTTGACGAGGCGAGGCAATCGCGCGGAGAGCGCCGTCAGTTCGTGATAGTGGGTGGCGAAGAGGGCGCGGCTGCGATTGACCTCGTGGAGATGTTCGATCGCCGCCCAGGCGATGGAGAGGCCGTCGAAGGTCGCCGTGCCGCGGCCGATCTCATCGAGGATGACGAGCGCGTGCGGGCCGGCTTGATTCAGGATGGCGGCAGTCTCGACCATCTCGACCATGAAGGTTGAACGGCCCCGCGCGAGATCGTCGGCGGCGCCAACGCGCGAGAACAGGCGGTCGACGATGCCGATGTGCGCCGCCTTTGCCGGTACGTACGACCCGACCTGGGCGAGTATCGCGATCAGTGCGTTCTGGCGCAGGAACGTTGACTTCCCGGCCATGTTGGGGCCGGTGACCAGCCAGATGCACCCTGCCTCGCCGCCGCTGTCCGGCCCGAGATCGGAACTGTTGGCGACGAAGGATGCGCCGTCGGCGCGCAGCGCCTGCTCGACGACCGGATGGCGGCCGTCATTGATGTTGAAGGCTAACGAATCATCGACCATCGGTCGGCAGTAGTTCTCCGCTTCAGCGAGGACGGCCAGCGCCGCCGATACGTCGATGACGGCGAGCGCCTCGGCCACGCGGCGGATCGCATCGGCGCCGGCGATCACGTTGGCGACGAGCGCGGCGAAGACTTCCAGCTCGACGGCAAGAGCGCGTTCTCCAGCGCCGGCGATCTTCGACTCAAGGTCGGCAAGTTCGGTGGTGGTGAAGCGAACAGCGCTCGCCAACGTCTGACGGTGGATGAAGCGCGCGTTCAGTGGTGCCTGGAACATGGGCGGCGCGGCATTGGTTCCGATCTCGATGAAGTAGCCGAGCACATTGTTGTGCTTGATGCGGAGCGCCCGAATGTCGGTGTCGGCGGCGTAGCCGGCCTGCAGGCCGGCGATGACTCGCCGGCTTTCGTCACGCAGTTTTCGCGCCTCGTCGAGATCGGCGCGATGGCCATCGCGGACGAAGCCGCCGTCGCGTTTCAGGTACGGCAGGTCGTCGGCAAGAGCCGCGTCCAGGACGGCGACCAGACCGGCCGGCGCCGCCGAAAGTGCAGCGACCGCTTCGGCGATTTCCGGCGGCGCATCACCCGCCCCGCCGACGCGATTGGCCAAACGTGTGGCGGTGGCGAGGCCACCGCCAATAGACGCCAGATCGCGCGGGCCGCCGCGATCGAGCGAGAGGCGGGACAAGGCGCGGGCAAGGTCGGGAGCGGCCGCCAGATCGTCGCGGAGCGCTTGCCGGCGACCAGTGTCGGCCAGCATCCACGCGACCGCGTCCAGGCGCCGGTCGATCGTTGTCGGGTCGGTCGATGGACCCGAAAGACGGCGCCCTAGCAGCCGCGCGCCCGCGCCCGTCACCGTACGGTCAATCGCTTCGATCAGGCTCCCCTGTCGCGCGCCAGCCAGTGTCTGCGTCAGCTCCAGGTTGGAGCGCGTGGCTGCGTCGATGAGCATCGTGTCGCCGGCGGCCTCCACCACCGGCGGTGACAGTGGCGGTCGGTCGTTGATCTGTGTTTTCTCGATGTAGGCGAGCGCCCCGGCTGCAGCAGCGAGTTCGACCCGCGTGAAAGCGCCGAAACCGTCAACGGTGCGCACGCCGAAATAATCGGCGAGGCGGTCGCCGGCCGTTGTGCCATCGAAGAAGGCCGAAGATAGCGGCGTCACCGCCGCGCCCTGACCGCGCCAAAGCACCGCCAAATCCGCATCCGCGAACAACGCGTCGGCAACGATCACTTCACGGGGATCGATGCGGGCAAGATCGGCACCGAGGCGC
>JAYTZZ010000130.1:0-9748 GCA_043741595.1 Hyphomicrobiales bacterium
TCCACCACCGCCAGGCGGTCGCCGGCTTCCGGCGCGTCGGCGAAGCCCAGAACCTCGACCGGAGTCGAGGGGCCGGCTTCCTTGATCTGCCCGCCGCGATCGTCGAGGAGCGCGCGGACACGCCCCGAGGCAGCGCCTGCAACGATGATGTCACCGATCTTGAGCGTGCCCTGCTGGACGAGAACCGTAGCAACGGCGCCGCGACCCTTGTCGAGGCGCGCCTCGATGACGGTGCCCTCGGCGGCACGAGCCGGATTGGCCTTGAGTTCGAGGACTTCGGTCTGCAGCAGGATGGTTTCGAGCAGCTTGTCGAGATTGGTGCCCTTCGTGGCTGAAACCTCCACGTCGAGGACCTCGCCACCCATCGATTCGACGAACACCTCGTGCTGCAGGAGTTCGGTGCGAACGCGTTGCGGATCGCCGCCGGATTTGTCGATCTTATTGATGGCCACGATGATCGGAACGCTTGCCGCCTTGGCGTGATTGATCGCCTCGATGGTCTGCGGCATGACGCCGTCGTCGGCGGCGACCACCAGGATGACGATGTCGGTGACGCTGGCGCCGCGGGCGCGCATCGCGGTGAAGGCAGCGTGGCCGGGCGTGTCGATGAATGTAATCTTCTTGCCGTTTACCTCGATCTGGTAAGCGCCGATGTGCTGGGTGATGCCGCCGGCCTCGCCTGAGACGACGTTGGTCTTGCGGATGGCGTCGAGCAGCGACGTCTTGCCGTGGTCGACGTGGCCCATGACAGTGACCACCGGCGGGCGCGAAACCAGCTCGCTGTCCACGTCGGTGTCGGCCTTGAGAAACAGCCCGGCCTCGACGTCCGACTCGGCAACGCGGCGGACGGTGTGGCCCATGTCCTCGGCGATGATCTGTGCGGTGTCGGCCTCGATCACATCGGTGGCCTGAACCATCTGACCCTGCTTCATGAGGTGCTTGATAACGTCGACGGCGCGTTCCGACATGCGGTTAGCGAGATCGGCGATGGTGATCCTTTCAGGGATGACCACTTCGCGCATGACTTTGTCGCGCGGACCATCGTGGATTTTCGCCCGCTCGCGCTCGCGGCGGCGGCGGATGGAGGCGAGTGAACGGGCGCGCTCGGTATCGTCGAGAGCGTTGACGAGGGTGAGCTTGCCGCGACGACGATCGTCGACACGCTTGACCGGCTTCGGATCGGCCGGAGCCTTGGCCTTGATGCGGCCGCGAAGACCGCCACCCGGACGGTCGTCTTCCGGTTCCTCGGTCTCTTTGAGAGTGCGGAGTGCGCCCGGCGGACGGGCAGCAACTTCGGCAGCGGTCTTGGCTGCCTCTTCGCCGAAACGGCGGCGGGCGGCTTCCTCGGCGCGCTGCTTGACGCTGTCTTCTGACTGATGCCGGGCGTCTTCCTCGGCCTTGCGGCGCTCAGCCTCGCCGCGTTCGCGCGCGAGACGTTCGTTCTCGGCGGCGCGGCGGGCAGCGGCATCGACCGCGGCGCGACGCTCCTCCGCCTCATGGACCTTGGCGTCGGCGAGGGCCCGGGCGCGGGCATCGATCTCGTCGGTGGAAAGCTGGCGCAGCACGAGGCCGGCGCGGGCGGCCGCTGCCGGCGACATCGGTGCTTCAGGAGCGGGCGCCGGACGCGCGGGAGCAGCCGGCGCCTCGACTGGGCGAGCGGCAACGGGCGCTGGAGCAACAGCCTCGGCCTTCTCGCCGGGCAGCGTGATGCGGCGCTTCTTCCGCTCGACCTGAACCATGTTGGTGCGGCCGTGCGAGAAACTCTGGCGAACGGTGTCACGCTCAGTCAGGCCGCGCTTCAGGCCCAACGTGCGTTTTGGGGCGTTGATCGTCTTGTCCCCGGTATTGTCAGTCATGCGTGCCTATTCGTGTTCCTATGGTCCTGCGGACAGGTCATTCACTTCAGTCAAGGCGTCGAAAGAGCGGCCAAAGTCGCCGTCCGGGAGGCCTCCGTTGCCGCGGTAGCGGACGAGATCCCCAACCCGTGCCAGCACATTCGCGCCCGCCGGCCCGGCGAGCAGCGCAGCATGTATCACATTTGTCCGGCCGAAAGCCAAATCCAATTGATCCGCGCCGAAAATACGGATGACAGGAATGCCTGATTCACCAAAGCGGCGGCGGGCGGCACCTAGCAGTTTTGCCACCCCGTCGGCGCCGGCATCAGTCGCGTGAATGACGGCAACTACCGGCTCGGAGGCGAGCGCCGCGTCGACCTTGCCGAAACCACCAACGACGACACCGGCTTTACGGGCAAGCGCCAAGGCGCCGGTAGCGGCGGCAAGCAGCAGCTCGTCAACGCGCTCGGCAATGCCCGGGTCTACTTTGACCGGCCCTTCGAACACCTTGGCGAACAGATGCTTCTTTTCCGCGGTGCGCACCGCGCCCATCTTCGCTGTCACCCACACGCCCCGACCGGGAAGGCGCCGCTTCAGATCAGGCACGACCGCGCCGTCGGGCGCGGCGACGAAGCGAATGAGCGCGTCGACCGGCTTCGCCACGCGGGTAACGATGCAAGTGCGTTCAGTGGCTTCGTTAGCGCGGGGCAAGAGTGTGCGGCCTCCGTTCTCTACATCGCCGGTGCCGTTTCCGCGGCAGCGGCTTCCGCCGCCGGCGGGTTGAGGTCGGCCTCGGTGATCCAGCCGGCCTTGACGCGCGCCTGCATGATCATCGTCTCGGCGTCGGTACGCGACAGCGAGAAGCCGTCAAGCGCGCCGGGGTGGCGCGTGGCTTCGCCATCCTTCCGCTCCGTGTAGCCAGTGAGCTCGTCCGGCACTGCGCCGGCGAAATCCTCCAGCGTCTTGATTTCGTTCTTGCCGAGCGCGACCATCATCGCGGTCGTCATTCCGGGTACTTCCTTCAGCGCGTCCTCGACGCCCAGGGCCTTGCGTTCGAGATCCTGCTCGGCCTCGAGCTTGTCGAGGAATTCGCGGGCGCGAGTCTGCAACTCGCCGGCCGTTTCCGTGTCGAAACCCTCGATCGCGGCGAGGTCCTCAAGGTCCACGAAGGCGATTTCGTCAACCGTGGCAAAGCCTTCGGATGCCAGCAACTGGCCGACGACCTCGTCCACGTCGAGGGCGGCGATGAAGAGCTGCGAACGCTCCTGGAATTCCTTCTGCCGGCGCTCGGACTCTTCCTGCTCGGTCAGAATATCGATGTCCCAGCCAGTCAGCTGCGAGGCGAGGCGCACGTTCTGGCCGCGGCGGCCGATGGCGAGCGACAGCTGCTCGTCGGGCACCACGACCTCGATGCGCGCGGCGTCTTCGTCGAGCACGACCTTGGCGACTTCCGCCGGCTGCAGCGAGTTGACGATGAACGTCGCCGCGTCCTGTGACCACGGAATGATGTCGATCTTCTCGCCCTGCAGTTCGTTGACCACCGCCTGCACACGGCTGCCGCGCATGCCGACGCAGGCGCCGACCGGGTCGATGGAGGAGTCGCGCGAGATGACGGCGATCTTGGCGCGGGAGCCCGGATCGCGGGCGACCGACTTCACCTCGATGATGCCGTCGTAAATCTCCGGCACTTCCTGGGCGAACAGCTTGGCCATGAACTGGGGATGGGTGCGCGACAGGAAAATCTGCGGACCGCGCTGCTCGCGGCGGACGTCGTAAATGTAGGCGCGGATACGGTCGCCGTAGCGGAAGGTCTCGCGCGGGATCAGTTCGTCGCGGCGCACGATGCCCTCGCCGCGGCCGAGATCGACGATAACGTTGCCGTATTCGACGCGCTTGACCTGGCCGTTGACGACTTCGCTGATGCGATCCTTGAATTCCTCGTACTGACGGTCGCGCTCGGCGTCGCGCACCTTCTGCACGATGACCTGCTTCGCCGACTGGGCGGCGATCCGGCCGAAATCCATGGGCGGCAGCGGCTCGGCGATGAAGTCTCCGGCCTGAGCGGCGGGGTTACGGGCGCGGGCGTCCTCGACGGTGATGTCGGTCGCCGGGTTCTCGATCTTCTCGACAACCTTCAACAGCCGCTGCAGCTTGATCTCGCCCGTCTTCGGGTTGATCTCGGCGCGGATGTCGGTCTCGGAGCCGTAACGCGAGCGGGCCGCCTTCTGGATGGCGTCCTCCATCGCGGCGACCACGATCATGCGGTCGATCGCCTTCTCGCGGGCGACCGCGTCGGCGATCTGCAAGAGCTCCAGGCGATTTGCACTGACTGCCATTTTCCGTCTCCACTGTAGCCGGGCCTTCAGGCCCTGGCGTGATCCTGATCCTGTTCGCGAGCTTTCTGCTTTTCCTTGCGCAGCGTTTCGCGAACGAGCGCATCGGTCATGACGAGTTTGGCTTCACCGATGTCGGCGAGCGCAAGCTTTACGGTCGCCGGTCCTTCGAGCTTCGATTTCTCGAGCGCGACCAGGAGAAAATCTCCATCGAGACCGGCGAGCTTGCCCTTGAAGCGCTTGCGGCCGTCAAGCGGCACCGCCAGTTCGATCTTCGCTTCGTGACCTTCCCACTTCGCGAAATCCGAACGGCGGACCAGCGGCCGGTCGATGCCCGGCGACGAGACTTCCAGATTGTAGGCGGCGTCCATCGGGTCCTCGACGTCGAGTGCCGGCGAAATATCGCGCGACAGCGTCTCGCAATCGCCAACGGTCATCGTCC
Source organism: Hyphomicrobiales bacterium (assembly GCA_043741595.1). Taxonomy (GTDB): domain Bacteria; phylum Pseudomonadota; class Alphaproteobacteria; order Rhizobiales; family Kaistiaceae; genus DASZQY01. Next base: position 4,611 of record JAYTZZ010000130.1, read on the forward strand.
CGTCGGGTCGCTCGGCCATGATCTGCAACGTCGCGCCGTTCATGGACGAAAGCTTCACCCGCACCAGCCGAAACCCGAGGCCTTCGGCGACCGGCTCGATAATACGGGCGATGCGGGCCTCAAGGCCCGTCTCGGTGATGACCCGCTCTTCGTTTTCCGCCGATATTTCGTAAGGTTCGGGCACGTTTTTCCTCGCCCCTTGATCGATCTAACGGTGAAAGGAGCGGGCCCGGGCGGACCCACTCTCAAGACGATCAGATCGTTTGAGGGTGACGGCAGGGATATAGTCCCGCGGCCGGCAGAATGCAACTTCCAAGAGGTCTGTAAAATGGCGACGATCCGGGGATACATGGGCGTCAGCCTCGACCACTACATTGCTGACCACGACGGCGGCCTCGCCTGGCTGACCAAATACGACAAGGCCGATTTCGGCGAATTCGCCTACGAGAAGTTCATCAAAGCGATACGGACGGTGGTCATGGGCCGGGCGACCTACGACTGGCTCATCGCTGCAAACGTCGGTTGGCCGCACGCCGAGCATCGCGTCTTCGTCATAACGTCGCGACCGATCGAAAAGCCCGCCGGGCCGCTGACGACGTGGGCGGATGGCATCGACGCGCTCGTTGCCCACCTCCGTGGCTTCGACGACGGCGATGTGTGGGTCGTCGGCGGCGGCAAGCTCCAGCAGGCGATGATCGAACATGCCGGGCTCGACCGGCTGGAACTGTTCGTGGTGCCGGAAATCGTCGGCGACGGGATACCGCTCTTCCGGCCGAGCGCCTTGATGCGGAGCGTCAAGCTTCGTTCAGCGACCGCGCTTGACGCCGGCGTTGTCCGTCTCGACTACGACTTCACCGCGGTTTGATCCGGCACCTTGGCGGCGCCGTTCGCGGAATCGAACAACCACCAGCGATTGGGCAGCACGCTGATACGATCGCCCTTTTTCGACTTCGGCTCGTCGGCACGCACGTCGACCTCGATGCGGTGACGGCTCTCGCCGATTTCGACTTCGAGCCGGCGGACCGCGCCATGACGGCGTTCCGAAATCACCCAGCCGGCGATACCACCTGGCTTCTGCCCCATGACGTCGACGTGGTGGGGACGAAAGACGAGTGTGCGCTTGCCGGCGATATCGGGGGTGCCAGCAAGATCAAGCGGGCGATCGTCGAGGAAGAGCTTGCCGGCATCGGCGGTAACGGGAAGCGCGTTGCTCTCGCCGATGAAGCCAGCAACGAATGGCGATGCGGGGTTGTCGTAAATCTCGTCGGGCGTACCGACCTGCTCGATCTTGCCAAGATTGAGCACGACGATGCGGTCGGCGAGTTCGATCGCCTCTTCCTGGTCGTGAGTAACGAAGACCGTGGTGTGGCCGGTCTGGTCATGGATTTCGCGAAGCCAGCGGCGAAGCTCGCGACGCACCTTGGCGTCGAGCGCGCCGAACGGCTCATCGAGCAGCAGGATGCGCGGCTCGATCGCAAGCGCGCGGGCCAGCGCCACGCGCTGGCGCTGGCCGCCGGAAAGTTGCGAGGGGTAGCGGCGCTCCAACCCGTCAAGCTGGACGAGCTTGAGGAGCTCCATGACGCGAGCGCCGATGTCGGTCTTCGTGGGACGGCGGTCGCGCGGGCGCACGTCGAGGCCGAACGCGATGTTGTCGAACACCTTCATGTGCCGGAAAAGCGCGTAGGCCTGGAAGACGAAACCGACGTTGCGCTCCTGCACCGTCAGGCGGAGCGCGTCCTCGCCGCCGAACATGACGCGGCCGGCGGACGGGAGATCGAGCCCGGCGAGAATGCGCAGCAACGTCGTCTTGCCCGAACCGGAGGGCCCAAGAAGCGCGACCAGTTCGCCTGATTTTATTTCCAGGGAAACGCCGTGGAGGGCCGGCGTGTCGCCGAAAGCTTTTTCAACATTCTCGACCGACACGTCCACCGGATTGCCCCATCTCGTCTCGGGCGCGCGCGAAGACTCCAGCGCGCGGGAGGCGTAATTCACATCATTTCCAAGGCGCGCGTCCATCAAGATTTTCCTCTAGTGCCGCCGCTGCGCGGCGATTTCGCCCGCAAAGCGCCACTCCAGAAGGGTTTTCACGCCAAGAGTGAAGAGCGCGAGAAGAGCAAGAAGCGAGGCGACGGCGAACGCCGCGCCGTAGGAATACTCATTGTAGAGAATCTCGATCTGCAGCGGCATGGTGTTGGTAAGGCCGCGGACATGACCGGAGACGACCGAGACGGCACCGAACTCGCCCATGGCGCGGGCGTTGCACAGGAGCACGCCGTAGAGGAGCGCCCATTTGATGTTCGGGAGAGTAATGCGCAGGAAAGTTGTGAACCCGCCCGCGCCGAGTGAGACCGCTGCTTCTTCCTCGCGCGTGCCTTGCTCCTCCATGATCGGGATGAGCTCGCGGGCAACGAACGGGAAAGTCACAAAAATCGTGGCGAGCACGATTCCCGGGACGGCAAAGATGATGTGGATGCCGTGCGCCTGCAGCCACGGGCCGAAGTAGCCCTGCGCGCCGAAAAGGAGAACGTAGATCAGGCCTGACGTCACCGGCGACACCGAGAACGGTAGATCGATGAGCGTTGCGAGAAAGCTCTTGCCCTTAAACTCGAACTTGGCGATCGCCCAAGCGGCGGCGACGCCGAAAACCAGATTGGCGGGGACCGAGATCGCGGCGATCAGCAGGGTCAGCCGGATAGCGGCCAGCGCATCCTTCTCGTCAAGCGCCTTGAAGTAGGCCGCGATCCCGGGGCGGAGCGCCTCGACGAAGACGATGAAGAGGGGCATCAGCAGAAAGAATGCGAGGAATGCGACGGCTACGGCGATCAGCAGGATACGAACCCCGGCGCGTTCCGACGTGACCTTGTCGCGGCGCGGCATGTCATCGAGCGCGAGGGCGATACTAGACATTGCCCAGCCTCCGCTTCGTCCATGTCTGCAAAAGGTTGATGGCAAGCAGCAGGAGAAACGAGATGGCCAGCATCACCGTCGCGATCGCCGTGGCGCCAGCGTAGTTGTACTCGGTCAGTTTGATGACGATGAGCAGCGGCGCGATCTCGGAGACATAGGGGATGTTGCCCGCGATGAAGATGACCGAGCCGTATTCTCCGACGGCGCGGGCGAGCGCCAGCGCGAAGCCGGTGAGCAGCGGCGGCACCAGCGCTGGCATGACGATCCAAACAATAGTCTGGAAGCGATGGGCGCCGAGTGTGGCCGCGGCTTCCTCAACCTCGCGATCGAGATCCTCGAGCACAGGCTGAATCGTGCGAACGATGAACGGCAGGCCAATGAAGACCAGCGCGATGAGAATGCCAAGTGGCGTGTAGGCGATCTTGAGGCCGAGCGGCGCGAAGAGCTGCCCGATCCAGCCGTTCGGCGCATAGATGGCGGTGAGCGCGATGCCGGCGACCGCGGTCGGCAGCGCGAACGGCAAGTCGATGAAGGCATCGAGCAGGCGGCGGCCGGGGAACTCGTAGCGCACCAGCACCCAAGCGACGATGAGGCCGAAGACTGCGTTTATGGCGGCGGCAAACAACGCTAGGCCGAAGCTCAGGCGGAGCGCGGCCAGCGTGCGTGAGTCGGTGGCGAGGTTCCAAAAATCGGCCCAGCCGAGGCTCGCCGTCTTGAGGACAAGCGCGGCCAGCGGGATGAGCACGATCAGACTCAGGTACGTCAAAGTAAACCCGAGCGTCAACCCGAAACCCGGGATGACGCTCGGCTTCCTGAACGTTGTTGCGGCGACCTCTGCCATGTCCCCCCGACTATGCCATCAGTCCGGGACTTATTGCGTGGGCTTGTAGATCTGATCGAACACGCCGCCGTCCGCGAAGAAGGTCGGCTGCACCTTCGCCCACCCGCCGAATTGCGCATCGTCGATCGAGACGAGCTTGAGATCGGGGAAGCGCTTCAGATCCTCAGGATCGGCGGCCTCCGGCTTGACCGGACGATAGTAGTTCGCCGCGATCAGCTTCTGTGCCTCGTCGCTGTAGAGGTACTTCAGATACTCCTCGGCGACCTTGCGCGTTCCCTTGGCATCGACGTTGCCATCGACCACAGCCACCGGAGGCACGGCCTTGATGGAGAGCGACGGCACGACGATCTCGAACTTGTCGGCGCCCAGTTCCTTAAGGGCGAGGTAAGCCTCGTTCTCCCAGGAGATCAGAACGTCGCCGATTTCGCGCTGCGCGAACGTCGTGGTCGAGCCGCGAGCGCCGGTATCGAGAACCGGTACATTCTTGTAGAGGTTGGCGACGAAGTCCCTCGTCTTGACCTCATCGTTGTTGTCCTGCGCGTTGGCGTAGGCCCAGGCCGCGAGGAAGTTCCAGCGGGCGCCGCCGGAAGTCTTGGGGTTCGGCGTGATCACTTGCACGCCATCCTTCACCAAGTCGTTCCAGTCCTTGATGCCCTTCGGATTGCCGGCGCGCACGAGGAAAACGATCGTCGAGGTGTAGGGGGCGGCATCGTTCGGCAGGCGCGTCTTCCAATCCGGCGAAATCTTTCCGCTCTTCTTCACGATGGCGTCGATGTCGCCCTCGAGGGCGAGCGTCACGACGTCGGCGGGCTGGCCGTCGATCACGGCGCGCGCCTGAGCTCCAGAACCGCCGTGGGATTGTTCGATGGTGACAACTTCGCCGCCGTTGGTGTCAGCCCAATGCTTGGCGAACAGTTCGTCGTACGCTTTGTAGAGTTCACGCGTGGGGTCGTAAGAGACGTTCAGAATGGTCTGATCGGCGAACGCCGGTGCGACCAGGCCGGAAAGAGCGAGGGGAGCCGACAGCGCCAAGGCTGCGGCGAAGGTTCGGAGCTTGTTCGTGGTCATGGGCAGACTCCCTTTTGGAACTGTGCCTATCTCGACATGATCAGTCGTCTTTAACAATCAGCCCCCTTGGCGAAATAGAGCAGACCGCTAGAAAACGAATCTCAGTGCGAGGCGATTCCAGGAATTGGCTGGCGCGCGACCTCCGTTGGCGTCCGGCCGGCCATCGCATCGGCCAGGGTCGTTCCGTCCATCAGCAGAAGCGTAGCCGAATACGTGTCGGCAAAAAGGCGGCGGACAACGCAGGTTTTCTCGTCCTTGCAATCCGTACACCGGCGATAGGCCGTTCGGGAAATGCAGGGCAGCGGCGCGATTGGACCGTCGA
>JAYTZZ010000131.1:0-4186 GCA_043741595.1 Hyphomicrobiales bacterium
TACAGCCCGACTGAAAGCCGCAGCATCCCTTGCGTGATGCCCAGCCCCTGCCGCACTTCTTCCGACAGCCGCTGGTGGGTGGTCGTCGACGGGTGAGTGACGAGGCTCTTGGCGTCGCCAAGATTGTTCGAAATGCGGATGATCTGTAATGCGTTCGCCACCTTGAACGCGCCCTTCCGCCCCCCCTTTACCTCGAACGCGATCAGCGTCGACCCGCCCTTCATCTGCCGCTTGGCAAGCGCGTATTGTGGGTGGTCCGGCCGGCCGGGATAGAGCACGCGCGTCACCTTCGGATGTTTGGCGATGACATCCGCAAGCTTCGCCGCATTCGCAGACTGGCGCTCGACGCGCACTTCCAGCGTCTCCAGCCCCTTGAGTAGCACCCACGCGTTGAACGGGCTGAGCGATGGCCCGGTCTGGCGCAGGAACGTGTGGACATGATCGGCGATGAACTTCTCGTCGGCGAGGATCACGCCGCCGAGTACGCGCCCGCCGCCGTCGATGTGTTTCGTCGCTGAATAGACGACGATGTCGGCGCCAAGTGCCAACGGCTGCTGCAACAGCGGCGTTGCGAAGACGTTATCGACGATCAGCCGCGCGCCCGCCTTGTGGGCGATCTCGGCGATCGCCGCGATGTCATAGACTTCCAGCGTCGGGTTGGTCGGACTCTCCAGGAAAAACGCCTTGGTGGTCTTCCGCGCCGCCTCCTTCCACGCGCCGGGATCGTTGCCATCGACGAGGGTCGATGTAATGCCGTAGCGGGGGAGGAGATCCTCGATCACGTAGCGGCACGAGCCGAAAAGCGCCTTCGCGGCGACGACATGGTCACGCTGCTTGAGCCATGACAGGAACACCGAGGTCACCGCCGCCATGCCGCTTGCGGTTCCACGTGCGGCACCGGCACCTTCGAGGAGGCGCATGCGCTCCTCGAACATCGCGACCGTCGGGTTGTTGTAACGGGAATAGATGAAGCCCGGGTCGGTGCCCTTGAATCGGGCCTCCGCTTGCTCGGCACTGTCGTAGACGTAGCCTTGCGTCAGGAAGAGCGCCTCGGAATTCTCGCCGAACTGCGAGCGGAGCACGCCGCCGTGGACGAGCTGCGTCGCCGGGCGGAGCGCCTTTTTGCGCGGTTTCTTGGTCATCGGATGTCCCTCAAAAACAAAACCCGGCCATGCAAAGCCGGGCGGGGTTTCATCCCTCCGGCCTATTTAGCGATTTCTTTAACGTGGCTGCAAGCCGGCCGGCTCAAATGACCACGAACGGTGTGGTCTTAGTATCGACGGAACTTGGCGTCAATCGTCCCATGGGTTAACGCTCCCCCATGGCCGAAGCACCCGCAGCCGGAATTCTCCCCGCCGATGGCATCCGAGCGCTGTTCCAAAGCGGCGCCATCGTTACCGGCAGGCCGCTGGACGCCGATCAGGTCCAGCCGGCGAGCCTCGACTTGCGCCTTGGCGAGACCGCCTATCGCGTCCGTGCGAGTTTCCTGCCGGGTCCGGAACGGTTGGTCGTCGACCGCCTGGAGAAGTTGACGCTGCACGAATTCAGCCTGGCCGGGGGGGCCGTCCTTGAAACCGGCTGTGTCTATATCGTGCCCCTCATGGAGAGCCTTCGGCTGCCGCCCGATGTCGCCGCCGCCGCCAACCCGAAATCATCGACCGGCCGCCTCGACGTCTTCACGCGTGTCATTACGGACAAGGCGCGCGAGTTCGACACCATCCCCACCGGTTACGTCGGCCCGCTCTATCTTGAGGTTAGCCCGCGCACGTTCCCGGTGCTGGTTCGCGCCGGGTCGCGCCTGTCGCAGATGCGCTTCCGCCGCGGCGAAGCGCGCCTTGACGACACGGCGCTGCTCGCGCTGCATCAGAAGGAGACGCTGGTGGCCGGCGTCCCGCACATCGCCAACGGCATCACCGTAACGATCGATCTCGGCGGCACCGATGGAATCGTCGGCTACCGCGCCAAGCGTCACACCGGCGTCATCGATGTCGACAAGCGCGGGCGGTACGACCCAGCCGATTTCTGGGAGCCGATCGCGCGGCACCGGACCTCGGACCTGATCCTCGATCCTGACCAGTTCTATATCCTGGTCTCGCGCGAGGCGGTCCACGTCCCGCCCGACTACGCTGCCGAGATGGTGCCGTTCGACCCGCTGGTCGGCGAATTCCGCGTTCACTACGCCGGCTTCTTCGATCCGGGCTTCGGCCACTCAGCCGCTGGGGGCAGGGGCAGCCGCGCCGTGCTGGAGGTCCGCAGCCACGAGGTCCCGTTCATCCTCGAGGACGGCCAGGTCGTCGGCCGCCTCGTGTACGAGCGCCTGACAGCGCGGCCCGACAAGTTGTACGGCGAAGACCTTGGCTCGAACTATCAGGCGCAGGGACTAAAGCTCTCAAAACACTTCCGACCATTTGCGGCACTTGAACCTCCCCCTTGAGGGGAGGTCGAAATCGCGGTCAGCGATTTCGGGAGGTGGGCTTTATCGAATGACTGCGCATCCTAACCCCTGATCAGCTTCTCCAGCGTCTCCAGCCGATCGGCCTCCGAGGGCGGCTTGTCCCAGCGAAGCCGCGAGATACGGGGAAAGCGCATGGCAATGCCGGATTTATGCCGCGTCGATCGTTGCAGTCCCTCGAACGCCACTTCCAGCACCAGCCCCTTCGTCGCTTCGTGCACGACTTCGCGCACCGGCCCGAACCGGCCGACAGTATTGTTGCGCACGAACCGGTCGATCTTCGCTAACTCCTCGTCGGTGAATCCGAAGTACGCCTTGCCGACGGGCACCAGTTCCTGCCCGCTCTCGCCGTCGCGCCAGACCCCGAACGTGTAGTCGGAGTAGTACGACGAGCGCTTGCCGTGACCGCGCTGTGCGTACATGAGCACGGCATCGACCGTGTGCGGGTCGCGTTTCCATTTGAACCACGGTCCCTTCGGCCGCCCCGGCTCGTAGACCGAGTCCCAGCGCTTCAGCATCACGCCTTCGATCACCGCCTCCGGCGGGGCGCCACGCAGCGCGGCGAGCTCCTCGCCGTTGCGATAGTCGAGAAGCGGCGAGAGATCGATGCGCTCGGCCAGCGAGCGTCCGACTAGCTTTTCCAGCCGCGCCCGCCGCTCGCGGAAGGTGAGCGTGCGGATGTCATCGGCACCGTCGATGAGGCAATCGTAGGCGCGCACGAAGGCCGGGTGGCTCTCCATCAGCTTCGCCGACACCGCCTTGCGGTTCAGCCGCTGCTGCAGGTCGGCAAACGAGCCGAGGGCAAAGCCCGCATCGCCCCGCGCCCCAATGAGGAGCTCTCCATCGATCGCGCCTTCCACGTCGAGCCCCGCCACGAGATCGGGAAAGGTGTGCGAAATATCGTCGCCGGTGCGCGTGTAGAGCCGCTTCACGCCACCGTCGTTCACAGCCTGCACGCGGATGCCATCCCACTTCCACTCCGCTGCGTAAGCATCGGGTGTGATTCGCAAAAGTTCGTCGTCGGAGATCGCGTGCGACAGCATCACCGGGCGGAACGGCGCCTTGATCGTCGACTCCGGTCGTGCGCCTTGCCCTTCCAGCCATGCGAAGAGCTCGGCGTAAGGCGGCGCCACGCCGTGCCAGACCTCCTCGATTTCGTTGACAGCTTTGCCGCCGAGATCGGCCAGCGCCTGCTTGGCAAGCCGCGCCGACACCCCGATGCGCAAGCCCCCGACGACCAGCTTGATCAGTGCCCAGCGCCCGGTGGCATCGAGAGCGTCGAGCCAGCCCTCCACCAGCTTCGGCCCCTCGGATCGGGACGCGGCCTGCAGCCGCTCGACGACCTCGGCAAGACCCGGTGAACGGTTCGAGCCATGCTTCGCCGGCCAGATCAGCGAGATCGTCTCGGCGAGATCCCCGACATAGTCATAGGAATAGGCGAACAGCACCTCGTCGACGCGCGCGGTGATGAGGGCGCGGAGCATCGCCGGCTTTACGCTTGGAATGTCGAGATCGGCGGTCAACGCGGCGAGCGCATAGCCGCGATCAGGGTCGGGCGTGGTGCGGAAATAGTCGACCATCAAACGGAGCTTGGCATTCCGCTGCGGGGTCAGCACCAACCGGTCGAGGAGGGCGGAGAAGGCTTGCATGTGCTACTAGGTAGGTATGCGGCGACGCTCGCGGAACTCTCGGCGCGGCTTCCCGAAACCTTCAATCCTCCGCCCATGGCCGATT
>JAYTZZ010000132.1:0-9700 GCA_043741595.1 Hyphomicrobiales bacterium
GGATAGCCCATGACGCCGAGACCGATGAATGCGACTTTCGCCATGATGGGGCGCTCCTTGTCGATTGGATATTTGATCCGAGCCGCCGAGAAGCGTTCGCCCTCAGCGTCGCCCAGAAGTCGGACGAATATGGCGCGTAGCACGCCACTCGATGACATTGACGACGCGGCTCAGCACCTCCACCGCGACGAGATAGAAAAGGGCGGCCCAGAAATAGAACGAAAGGTCGTAGGTCTTCGAATAGACGAACCGCGTCTGGCCCATCAGGTCGAGAACGGTGATGATGCTGGCGATCGCCGACGCCTTGATGAGCAGGATGACTTCATTGCCGTAGGGACGGAGCGCGCTGATCAGAGCTTGCGGCAGGATGACGTCGCGAAGCGTCGTCCAGCCGCGCAGGCCAACCGCCCGCGCCGCCTCGACCTGTCCTATGGGCACGTTGCGGATGGCGCCAGCGAGAATCTCGGCCTGATACGCGGCTGTGTTGAGGCTGAAGGCCAGCACAGCGCAGTTGAACGCGTCCTTGAAGAACCACCAGAGACCGATGGCTTTCAACTGCGGCGCGAACTGGCCGACGCCGTAGTAGATGAGGAAGATCTGGGCGATGAGCGGCGTGCCGCGGAAGAAATAGGAATAGCCATAGGCGAGGGTACCGGCGACGCGGTTTTCCGAAAGGCGTCCGGCGGCGATCGGCACGGAAAGGATCGCGCCGACGATAAACGACCAGGCGACGAGCCTCAGAGTCGTAACGAAACCGAAAGCGATGCGCCCGCCGTAGGTGGCGAGACGATCGCTGTCAACACTTGCAACCAGCAGGACGACGATCGCCGCAGCGATCAGGACCCAGATGCCGATCGTCACGACGCCGGCCAGCGTCACGCTCTCCATGCGCCGCGAGCGCGGCGGTCCGACAGCGAGCGTGGCGGTCATTCCCGCACCCCGCGCGAGGCCCATCGGTCGACCCCACCAATGCCAATCGACGAGATCATCGAGAGGACGAGATAAATGAGGCACGCGACGGTGAAGAAGAAGAACGGCTGCTTCGTTGAACTCACCGCAACCTGCGTCTGGCGGAGAAGATCATTGAGGGTGATGACGGAGACGAGCGCCGTATCCTTCATCAGCGACAGCCAGAGATTGGACAGCCCCGGTAGCGCCAGACGGATCAATTGCGGAAGGATCACCAGCCGGAGTATCTGCGACGGGCGGAGGCCGACCGCGCGCGCCGCTTCGTACTGTCCGACGGGAATGGCGCGGAACGCGGAGAGGAACACCTCGCTGGCATAGCTCGACAGAACAAGGCCGAGCGCGACCATGCCGGCGATGAATGGGTTGACCTCGAACGACGCGCCGAAGAGGGCGTTCGCCACGGCGGAGACGCCGTACTGGGCGCCGTAGTAAACGACGAAGAGCGTCAAGAGCTCGGGCACGCCCCGGAACACTGTGGTGTAGATGCTGGCCGAAAGCCGCACGAGGGGATCGGACGACTGCTTGCCGAGGGCCACGAAGAAGCCGGCGACGATGCCGACGGGAAGCGTGGCGACCGACAGGCTGATGGTGATGAACGCGCCGTCAGCGAGTTCGTCGCCCCAACCAGTGGGGCCGAATTGGAGAAGGTCGAGAAGGTTCGCCACGATCCAGGAAGGCCGATCAGCCGCAGAGGCGCGACACTACCATATCAGCGCAGAGGAGGCGGCCGGGCAACGCGCCCGGCCCGGAATCTCGTCCGCGGGGTCACCCGCCGAAGGCGTCGAACTTGAAATACTTGTCGTTGATTTCCTTGTACTTGCCGTTGGCGCGGATGGTGACAAGCGCTTTGTTGAACATCTCCTTTAGGTCGGTATCGGCCTTGCGGATGCCGATGCCGGCGCCCTGACCATGAATTGCAGGGTCATTCTTGACCGTGCCAAGAAGCTTGCAGCAGTCACCGTCCGGTGTCGCCAGCCAGTCGCCGAGCACGATGATGTCGTCCATCGCTGCATCGAGCCGACCGCTGGCGAGGTCAAGCTTGTACTCGTCGGCGGTGGGGTACGCTTTGATCTCGGCCCCGGTGTAAACCTTTTCGCCGTAGGCGGCGTGCGTGGTCGACACCTGGACGCCGATCGTCTTGCCCTCGAAACCCGCGGGATCGACACTGGTGAGTGCGCTGTCCTTGGGCACCGCCATCGCCGGCGGCGTGTTATAGACCTTGGTGGTGAAGTCGATCTGTTCGAGGCGCTCGGGCGTGATCGACATGGACGAGAGGATGGCGTCGATCTTGCCGGCGTTGAGCGCCGGGATGATGCCGTCCCAGGCTTCGTTCGAGAATTCGCACTTGATCTTCAGTTCCTCGCAAAGCGCGTTGCCGACGTCGATGTCGAAGCCGACGATCGCGCCGGACGCATCCTGCGACTCGAATGGCGGGTAGGTGGCATCGGTTCCGATGCGGACGGTGGTCCAGTCCTTGGCGGCGGCGAACCCGGTGGCCGCGACGATCGCCGCGGCGGCGACGAAGAGACGACTTGTGAGACGCATAGGTAGTTTTCCCTCGACTGTGGTGGCCGAAAGTCCCCACTTTTCCGTGGGTTGGTCGGCTTCTGCCCGCATCTTTCCACCAATCATGGCTGCGAGGCAACGGTCTGGGCCTGAGGCGTGAGTTGACCGGAGCGCCGCCACAACTAGATTTCGGCCCGGCACGAGGACGCCACCCGAGGATCTTAACGAACATGCCCGACATCGATAAGGACGCGGTCCTCGACAGGCTGCGCGCCATTCGCGGGCCGGACGACGACCGCGATATCGTTCGCCGCGACATGGTGTCGGACATCGTCATCGCCAACGGGCGGGTGATGTTTTCGATCACGGTGCCGGCCGAACGGGCGAAAGCCTACGAGCCGATGCGCGAGGCGGCAGAGACCGCGGTGAAGACGCTCCCCGGCGTCACCGGCGTCATGGCGGTGCTGACGGCGGAGAAGAAAGGCGGCAACGGGTCGCCGGCGCCGCGACCGAATCCGCCACCGCAGCCGGCGAGGGCTCATGCGCATACGCCGCCTCCGGCCACACCGCAGCGGCCGCCGCGTCAGCCGGCGAAGGCCGACGTGCCTGGCGTCGACGCGATCATCGCTGTGGCGAGCGGCAAGGGCGGCGTCGGCAAATCGACGACCGCGGTGAACCTAGCGCTGGCGATGAAGGCGAACGGGCTCCGTGTCGGTATTCTCGACGCCGACATCTACGGTCCGTCGCTGCCGCGCCTCCTCAATCTGACAGGCCGCCCGGAATCGATCGGCGGGCGTACTCTGAAGCCGATGGAGGCTTACGGCGTCAAGGTCATGTCGATGGGCTTCCTGGTGGAAGAAGAGACGCCGATGATCTGGCGCGGCCCGATGGTGGTCTCCGCGTTGACGCAAATGCTGCGTGAAGTCGCCTGGGGCGATCTCGACGTGTTGGTTGTCGACATGCCGCCCGGAACCGGCGACGCGCAACTGACAATGGCGCAGCAGGTGCCGCTTGCCGGCGCGGTCATCGTCTCGACGCCGCAGGACCTGGCGCTGATCGACGCACGCAAGGGGTTGAACATGTTCCGCCGGGTCGATGTGCCGGTCCTCGGGATCGTCGAGAACATGAGCTACTTCCTCGCCCCCGATACCGGCGCGCGCTACGACATCTTTGGCCACGGCGGCGCGCGCAAGGAAGCGGAGCGGCTCGGCGTGCCGTTCCTCGGCGAGGTGCCGCTCGTCATGGAAATACGCGAAACGTCCGACGCCGGCACGCCGATCGTTGTCGCCTCGCCGGATGGGCCGCACGCCAAGGTCTATCGCGAGATCGCGGCGCGGGCATGGGAAGGCGTCAGGCGCGAGCGCGCCGAGGGCGGCAGGACGCCGCCGAAGATCGTGGTGGAATAGTAGACCTCAGTCCTCCGCCCACATCCTGAGCAGGTTGGCGCTGGTCTTGGATAGTAAGTCGAACTCCGCCGTCTTGCCGTCCTTCTGGAAGAGGCTTTGGCGGGCGGTATCGAGATCGAAGAGGAGCTCGCGCTGCGCCGGATCGCGGATGAAGCTCCGCACCCAGCCGACGGCAGCAAGCCGCGCGCCACGGGTGACTTCGGCGACGCGGTGCAGCGTCGTCGAGGGATAGGCAACGAGTGAGCCTGCGGGAAGGCGGACGTCCTCCTCGCCACCGGAGGTCTCGATGACCAGCGCTCCGCCATCGTAGGTGTCGAGGTCCGAGAGGAAGAGCGTGAAGGAGACATCGCTCCGCACGCCATTCATCAGCGCATCGTCAACGTGGCTGCCGTAGGCCATGCCCGGCTCGTAGCGCGACAGGATCAGCGGCGTGATCGACTTCGGCCGCGTCAGCATACGGAAAAGCGGGTTCGCGCCGATCTTGGCGGCCAGCGTTTCTTTCAGCTTCGCCACCACCGCATCGGCGGAGGTAGCCTGCAGGTTGTTCTTGACGAGCTTCGCGTGCCAGCCGGCAGTGGCGCGCCCATCGACGAAGGCGACCTTGCCGAGCGTCTTGCGCGTTGACGCGGTCTCGGCAGGATCAAGAACCTCGGCGATCACGGTGTACATAAGTCCGCCTGTCAGCTTTCGAGTTATTCCAATGCAATACTACAGTTTGGAATAGTTCTCATATGTGATTGATATATATAGGCTATTCGCGGCAACGATCTAGACAATCGCGACGCGATCTGCAATGCCTCTCGTCGTTTCGAAACGACGCGGCCTTGAACCGCGATGAGGAGATTCCCGTGGCCACACGACGCAAGACCTGGATAGGCGTTGGCCTTTTCGCCATCGCCGGCACCGCCATTCCAACCGCGGCCCCTGTTGCGCTCGCCGATGGTGGGGCGTTGAGCGCCGGCCAGATGAACCCGAACGGTGTTCCGGCCAGCACACCGTCGCCGATGCTTCTTGCACAAGCCGGCGGTGAAGGCGGAGAGGGTGGCGGCGAAGGAGGTGAGGGCAGCGGCGCTCCGGTCGAGAGCTACGCACTTCTGTCGACGGACCCGAATGCTTTCAAGTATGACGCCAAGGCCGAGGTCGCCGCGTACGCGGCCGGCGTTTACGCGAGCTACGTTGCCGCTACGGAAAGCGCGAAGTCACTGTCCGTCGCAATCGACGCGCTCCTCGCCGATCCGACAGACGCAACGCTCGCTGCCGCGCGCAAGGCATGGGTCGCTGCACGCCCCGCGTACTTCGTCACCGAAACGTTCCGCTTCTATGACGGCCCAATCGAGGAGCTCGAAGGAGAGATCAACGCCTGGCCGATGAACGAGGCCTTCATCGACTACGTCGACGGCAAGCCAGGCGCCGGGCTGATCAACGATCCATCGAAGGAAATCTCGATTGCGACGCTCATCGTCAACAATCAGGCGAGCGACGAATCCGACGTGACCCTTGGCTGGCACGCTGTCGAGTTCTTGCTCTGGGGGCAGGATCTCAATGCCGACGGCCCCGGCAACCGCCCGGTCAGTGATTTTATCACCGGCAAGGGCAACAACGACCGCCGCCGCACCTACCTTAAGGTCACCACCGACCGGCTGGTCGCCGATATCGGCCGCGTCGCGGGTGCGTGGGCGCCGGGTGTCGCCGACAACTACGCCGCGACTTTCCAGGCTTTGGCGCCGCGCGAGGCCATCGGCCGCATCATGAATGGCATGGCGGTGCTCGCCGGCTTCGAGCTCATGTCCGAGCGGCTCGCTGTCGGTCTCGACTCAGGGGACGAGGAGGACGAGCACTCGTGCTTCTCCGACACGACGCATCAGGACTTCACCTATGACCTGAAGGGCATCGAGAACGTCTGGACCGGAAATTATCCGGACGCGAAGGCGCCGGGCATCCGCGAGTTGACCGCCAAGGTCGACGCGGCGCTCGCCGGCGAAGTCGATGGGCTGTTGGCGGACGCGACCGCGAAGGTCGCGGTGCTCGGCGACCCGTGGGACAAGGTACTCGCTTCGCCGGAAGGCAGCCCCGGACGCGCCGCCGCTGAGGAAGCGGTGTCAGCACTGACCAAGCTCGGCAATGGGCTGAAGCGAGCGGGCAGCAAGCTAGGCGTTCTGGTGCAAATCCCGTCAAGCTAGGAGTAGAAGGGGGCGCGATGTCCAAAGCCCTCTTTCTCATCGTTGCGGCGATGCTTGCCGGTGCGTTCGCCCTCGTCTCTTTTGGCGGGCGCGGCGCGGTCGGCGGAGGCGTTCGCGAGGAGTTGCTGGCGACGCCGGTGACGATCGATCTCGGCGGAGACACCACACGTATCGTTGCCTCCGACAAGGCCTATACGTTCCTCGCCGAGAACGCGCCGCCGGAGCGGCAGCGTGCGTTTTTCTTCGGCAATCGCCTGTTCAACACCAACTGGGCCGAATACCCGGCGTCGGTGAAGGCGTTCGACGGACTCGGGCCTACCTTCAACCGCAACTCATGTTCTGGCTGTCATGTGCGCGACGGACGCGGACGTCCGCCGGAGCATCCCGGCGATCCCATGGAGTCGATGCTGGTGCGGCTGTCGATGGTGGTCAGCAATGCGCCACATCCGAACTACGGCGATCAACTCAACGATCGTGCCATCCTCGGCGTGAAGCCTGAGGGCCGCGCCATTATCGATGAGACGGACCTCGCAGGGACTTTTGGTGACGCCACGCCCTACACGCTCCGTGCGCCACACGTTCACTTCGCCAACCTCACGATGGGGCCGCTCACCGGAATCCAGATGAGCCCGCGGGTCGCGCCGGCGGTCATCGGTCTCGGGTTGCTCGAAGCCGTGCCGGAGGCAACGCTTCTGGCGCTCACCGACCCCGACGATGCGGATGGCGACGGCGTATCGGGCCGCGTCAACAACCTGACCGACCGGGCAGGCCTTCCGGCGATCGGCCGGTTCGGCTGGAAGGCGAATGTTCCGACGCTCGCCGAACAGGCGGCGGGCGCCGCCAACGGCGACATCGGTATCACCACGCGGCTCTTCCCCAACCAGAACTGCTCGCAGGCCCAGCCTGATTGCCTCGCCGCAGCAGCGCAAGCCGAACCGGAGATGAGCGACTCGTTCTTCGAGCGGTTGGTGACGTATATGCGCACGCTCGCCGTGCCGCGCGCGCGGCCGAAGGACGATGCGACGTTTCAGGCCGGGCTGAAGACGTTCGCCGATCTCGGCTGTGCCTCCTGCCACATGCCGACGTTGAAGACCGGGGCCGACGCGCCGCTACCGGAACTCGCGAACCAGACCTTCCACCCGTTCACTGACCTCCTCCTCCACGACATGGGGGATGGGCTCGCCGATCATCGGCCGGATCGCGCCGCCACCGGAACCGAGTGGCGGACGCCGCCGCTTTGGGGACTGGGCGCTCGTTGAGCGCGTGAATGGTCACGACCGGCTGCTGCACGACGGACGCGCGCGCGGATTCGCCGAGGCGATCCTCTGGCACAGCGGCGAAGCGGAGAAGGCGAAGGAAGCATTCCGAACCGCGCCATCGGTTGAACGCGACGCGCTGATCGCTTTCCTGAAGTCGCTCTAGAGACCTTCGCCGGACGCTGCTTCTTCCCGCAGGCGCGCAAGGTTGCGTTCGCGGCGGAAGGTGTAGATTCCGGACGCGGCGATAACCGCAGTGCCGATCAGCATCGGCCAGTCGGGGACTTCGTGCCACACGATGAACCCGATGAGGATCGCCCAGATGATGACCGTGTAGCGGAAAGGCGCGACGACCGAGATGTCGCCGTGGCGCATGAATTCGACGGCGGTAAGATAGCCGCCGATGAGGAAGAACACTGCCGCGAAGATGAGGCCGAGGTCCTTGACACTCGGCATGACCCATGTCTCGCCGAGGAGGAGCGCAAGGAGCGGGGCGGACAAGCCGACCGCCGCGCCGGTGACGAGCGCCACGAGGATCGCCGACAGGCCGCGCGGCATCATGCGCGTCGTGATGTCGCGGAGCGTGATGAAGAACGCGGCGGCGACCGCCAGTAGACCGTAGGCATTGAATCCCTCCAGCCCCGGGCGGACGACGATGATGACCCCGATAAAGCCGACGACGATCGCGCTCCAGCGCCGCGCGCCAACCGCCTCGCCGAAGAAGATCGCCCCGGCCGCGGTGACCATCAACGGCACGACCTGCGCGATGGTGTTGGCGTTGGCGATCGGAATCTGGAAGAGGGCGAGGAGGTAGGTGGCGGCTGCAAATATTTCCGCGACCGTCCGCCAGAAAACCGGCCAGTTTCGCAGGAGCGTGATTTCCTTGTGCGCACCGCTCATGACGACCAGCGGGATGATCAGGATCGTCGCCATCAACCCACGGAAGAACAGGATCTCCGAGAGCGGCATGCCTTCGTTGGCAAGCTTTATCAGTGTGTCGTTGATGAGGAACAGGAGATTGCAGGCGGACAAGGTGACGATGCCGCGCACGTTCTCGCGAAACGAAGTCATGGGAATCCGGTGGCGGGTGATAGCGGGACTCGGGGACGGAAGGCCTAGGTGCCACGCTTCCGGGCCGGGGACAACGGGCGGCGGTTGCCCTGGTGGCGTCGGCACCCTAAGCCTTAGACATGAGCCAAGAAAAAGCGCCGTGGCCCACGGAGATACGACTGAAGAAGGACCGGCGGGTGCTTGCCGTCCGCTTCGACGATAGTGTCGAGCACGAACTGCCGGCGGAAATGCTGCGTGTGCTGAGCCCGTCGGCGGAGGTGCAGGGGCATAGCGCCGAGCAGCGGAAAACCGTCGGCGGCAAGCAGGGCGTGTTGATCACTGCGGTCGATCCGGTCGGCAACTACGCCGTGAGGTTGACCTTCGACGACGGCCACAACACCGGGCTATTCACCTGGGCCTACCTCCGCCGTCTCGGTGACGAACGCGAGAAGCTGTGGGGCGAGTATCTCGCCGAGCTAGGCGCCAAGGGGCTCCAGCGGTAGCCCAAAAAATACAAAGAGGCCGGTGGTTTCCCGCCGGCCCCTTCGTGCCCCGAGGGTACGCCCCTCAATTCAGTACGACGACTTTCGTGCCGACTTCCACGCGATCATAGAGGTCGATGACGTCATCGTTGACGAGACGGATGCAGCCCGATGAGACGGCTTGGCCGATGGTCCAGGGCTCTGCGGTGCCGTGAATGCGATAGATGCGGCCGCCGATGTAGAGGGCGCGGGCGCCGAGTGGATTGCCGACGCCGCCCTTCATGTAGGCGGGCAGAATGCGGCCCTTGGCGCGCTCGCGCGCGATCATTACCGGCGGTGGCGTCCAGCCCGGCCATTCGGCTTTGCGGGAGATGCGGTCTGTGCCGGCCCAGGTGAATCCCTCGCGACCGACGCCGATGCCGTACTTGATCGCCTTGCCGTCGTCGGTGACGTAGTAGAGCCGCCGCTCCTCGGTGTTGATGACGATCGTGTTTGGCTTGTAGGGGCCTTCGTACCTGATTGTTTGCCGCGGGATCGGCGAGTAGCTGTGACCGCCACCGCCGCGGGGCGGGTTCTCGGTGTCGTAGATCAGGAACTTCTGCTGCTCCTGGCTCCAGAACTTCAGGACCTTCGCGTCAGCACCTGGTGCGCCGACGAGGAGCGCGGCAGACATTGCCGCAGCCGCCAAGGACAGTTTTCGCATTCCAGGTTCCTTTAAGACGCCGTGCGTGGTGCGCGCCGAGCGCCCAATCAAATCCCCCGACGCGTCAATGCCGAATTCGGAGGCTGCGGACAAGAGGGTAAGGGGCTTGATGGTGGCACTTTTGTCGCGGGTGTTGTCGCCTTGCAAC
>JAYTZZ010000133.1:0-9685 GCA_043741595.1 Hyphomicrobiales bacterium
CGTGAAGATGCGGGCGCGATCGAGGAGGCCCGCTGAAGGATCGATGGCGAAGACGCGACCGCCCGGCGCGACCCGCCGCGCGATGTCCGCAGTGAGCACACCCGACCCGGCGCCCACGTCGATCACGATCTCGCCTGAGCGTAACTCAAACAGGTCAAGGATGCGGTTGCGGACTCGCGTTTCGGCGGAGGAGCCGCCGAGTCGTTCGAGCTTGGCCGCGGCTTCCGCCACGCGCTCCGCGCCCTCGACTCTGGACCACCCGTCCGCGCGCTCGCCTACGCGCAGGCTAGTCCCCGACCTTTCCTGGAGCGCCCCAGCCATTTCCGATTCCGCCTCAGCCCGTCAGGAATTTCCCTTCCAAATCAATGACAACCGAAAATTTTCCGCCCACGCGCGGCCTCGGTTGACACCCCCTAGTCGCTTTGATCATATGGAAGGGTATGTATCAAAAGACGCGATACAATAAGCGGCGCGGGGGCGACAACTATGAAGGCGCGGGTTTCGGTCCACAAGGATTTCACGATCTCACCTGTTGATGACCGTATCTACAGCGCCTTTCTTGAGCATCTTGGTCGCGCCGTTTATGGCGGCATTTACGAACCCGGACACAAGACCGCCGACGAAGAGGGTTTCCGCGGCGACGTAATGGATCTCGTGCGCGATCTCAAGGCGCCACTCGTCCGCTACCCCGGTGGTAATTTCGTTTCCAACTACGACTGGCAGGACGGCATTGGCCCGCGCGACAAGCGCCCGGTCCGCCTCGACTATGCCTGGAAGACCACCGAGACCAACGAAGTCGGCACCGACGAGTTCATCCGCTGGTGCAAGAAGGCCGGCACGGCGCCGATGCTCGCCGTCAATCTCGGCTCGAAGGGCTTCACCGAAGCCCTCGCCATGCTCGAATACTGCAACCACCCCGGCGGCAGCTACTGGAGCGATCTTCGCCGCAAGAACGGCGCCAAGGATCCGCACAACGTCAAGGTCTGGTGTCTCGGCAACGAGATGGACGGCCCGTGGCAGATGAATCATCGCACCGGCTACGAATACGGCCGGCTCGCCAATGAAGTCGGTCGCGGCATGAAGGTATTCGACAAATCGCTGGAGCTCATCGCCTGCGGCTCATCGCACATGAACATGCCGACCTATCCCGATTGGGAAGCCGAGGTGCTGACCGAGTGCTACGAGAACGTCGACTACATCTCGCTGCACACCTACTGGGACAACTGGGACAACGACTACCTGAACTTCGTCGCCAAGTCCGTCTCGCTCGACCGCTACATCAACACGGTCGGCGGCATCATCGATTACGTGAAGGCGAAGAAGCGCTCGAAGCACAACGTATACATTTCCTTCGATGAGTGGAACGTCTGGTATCACAGCCGCAAACAAGGCGGTAATGACGGCGACGGCGTCAACTGGCGTAAGGCGCCGAAGATTCTCGAGGACGTCTACAATTTCGAGGACATTCTCCTCATCGGCTGCGCCCTCAACACATTCATCCGCAATTCCGATCGCGTGAAGGTCGCCTGCATCGCGCAGCTCGTGAACGTGATCGCGCCGATCATGACCGAGACCGGCGGTCTGGCATGGAAACAGACGATCTACTACCCCTACTACTATGCCTCGATCTATGGCCGCGGCGACGCCCTGAATGTCGCCGTCGATGGTCCGACGTATGACGCCAAGGTCGCCGACGACGTGCCGTATCTCGACGTCGCCGCCGTCAGAAACACCGACGGCAAGACGCTGACTTTCTTCATCGTCAACCGCCATCCCGACGAGGACATCGCGCTCGACGTCGACCTCGCCGGCTTCGAGCCATCGGCGGTCGCCGAGCACATCACCATCGCCAATTCCGACCTGCGCGCGACCAACACCGCCA
Organism: Hyphomicrobiales bacterium; assembly: GCA_043741595.1. Taxonomy (GTDB): domain Bacteria; phylum Pseudomonadota; class Alphaproteobacteria; order Rhizobiales; family Kaistiaceae; genus DASZQY01. The sequence continues at coordinate 1,883 of JAYTZZ010000133.1, forward strand.
AGGCGCAGAACCGTGTTGCGCCGTCAAAAGGCAAGGGAATTTCGCTCCGCGACGGAGCACTAAAAGGCAAGCTTCCTCCCCGGTCCTACCACGTGATCCGCGTAAAGATCTGAGCAGGACCGGAACCCGCGAGGCTGGTCGGGCGGCGCCCATCACTGCCCGACCATTTTTTGTGTACCCGCAATAATGATATATATCAGATGCTTGGTTGACCGACTTAACGGCCGGAGGTATCGTCATATCAATGGGAACGCGGGCCTACCGCGTGTAGCCGTTCTTGGGAGGAGCGGAGCGTGTGCCAAAGGCTCTGGCGGCGATCGGTGCGGGGAACACCGGCAACGTTTTCGACAATCCAAATGGAATCCGACGGAATCGAATTCGCGGCGGCCCGACGGCTGACCCGCGATAGGGCGTGATTGCCTTGTTGAACGAGATTTCGGCCGCTCTGACGAGCGCACCGGAATGAAACAGGTGGGAGGAACAAGAATGAATCGTTTTCTGCTGAAGACAATCGCGACGGCAGCACTCGCTGTGTTCGCCGTGGGAGCCGAGGCCAAGGAAACCGTGATCTGGTGGGACTTCCTCGGCGGCGGTGACGGCGTTCGTATGAAGAAGCTCCTTGAGGACTTCAACGCCGAGCACAAGGACACGATCGAAGTCCAGGCGACGACGCTCGACTGGGGCGTGCCGTTCTACACCAAGGTTCAGACATCCGCCGCGGTCGGCGAAGGTCCGGACATGATGACCTATCACGCCTCGCGCATTCCTCTGGCGGTCGAACAGGGCACGCTTGCCGAGATCACGGCCGACGACATGACGGCGATGGGCCTCACCGACAAGACATTCGCCCCAGCGACGTGGGACGCAGTGCACGTCGATGGCAAGCAGTATGCCGTGCCGTTCGATACGCATCCGATCGTCCTCTACTACAACAAGGACAAGCTGGCGAAGGTCGGCCTGATCGGCGACAACGGCCTGCCCAAGGACCTCAACGGCATCGACAACTTCAGCGCCGCGCTGAAGAAAATTCAGGACGGCGGCACCAAGTGGGGCCTCTCGACCTTCGACGCCGCCGGCGACTTCCAGTTCCGCACCATCTACTCGCTGCTTGGCCAGCAGGACGGCGCGATGCTTACCGACGGAGTCTGGCTAGCCGGCGACAACAAGGACAAGCTGGTCAAGGCCCTGACGGTTGTCTCCAATTGGGTGAAAGACAAGCACGCTCCGGCTTACACCGAGTACCCGGCAGCAATCGCGCTCTTCACTTCCGGTGAATCGGCGATGCACATCAACGGGGTCTGGGAAGTCCCGACGTTCACCGACCTCGCCAAGGCCGGCAAGCTCGGCTTCGAGTGGGGGGCGATCGAACTTCCTGTTTTCTTCGCTCACCCGTCGACCTACGAGGACTCGCACTCCTTCGCGATTCCGAACAACGTCGGCAAGCCGCAGACGGCCGAGAAACATGCCGCGGTGCTCGAGGTCATCAAGTGGATGGAAGCCCATTCGCTCTTCTGGGCAACGGCCGGCCATATCCCTGCCAACGCCGCTGTCACAGAGTCCGCCGAGTACAAGGCGATGCAGCCGCAAGCGACCTACGCCGTCCTCACGAAGAACGGCATCTTCGACCCGAAGTCGAAGTTCGCGGGCGTCGCTTCGCCGATGTTCACTGCTGCCGGTAACGCCTTCACCGCCGCGGTAAATGGCGAAGAAGACCCCGCCGCCGCGGTGGACCAGATGAAAGAAGAACTGGACGCGCTGAAATAACTTCGGCGATTGACCAAATGGCCGGCGCCCCGAATGATGGGCGCCGGCCTCCTTCGTTACCGTCGGGGTGGACGCCGGAATGCTGAAGAGCAGGCGCACGGAAATACTGACGGCGATGGTTCTCGTCGCGCCGTTCGTGGCGATCTACGCGTGGCTGTTCATCTACCCGACCGCGCAGATGGTGGGGCTAAGTTTCACTAACTCGCCTCTGATCGGCGCTGGCGACTGGGTCGGCCTCGCCAACTACGCGCGCCTGATCGCCGATAAGGTCTTCCGGACCGCGGTCTGGAACACGTCGTATTTCGTGGTTTTGACCGTCATTCCGGGCACCCTCGCCGCGCTCATCATTGCGCTGATGGTCAGCCGCCTGAAGGGCTACATGCAGAGCATGGTGCTCGCGGCTTTCTTCCTGCCGTACATCCTTCCGGTCACCGTCGTCTATCTGATCTGGCAGTGGATGTTCGATCTGCAGTTTGGAATCATGCAGTACGTCCTCGAGCTGTTCACCGGCGAACGCATCAACGTCTGGCGCCGGGCGCCATGGTTCATGCCGATGGCTGCGCTGGTTACGGTTTGGTGGACGAACGGATTCAGCATCCTCCTGTTCCTCGCCGGACTCCGCAACATATCCTCCGAGCTCTACGAAGCCGCCGAGATCGACGGCGCGTCTCGTTGGCAGCAATTCACCGGCATCACCTGGCCATTGATCTGGCCGGTCACGGTTCTATGCCTGACGATCCAGCTCATTCTGCAGCTGAAGATTTTCGATCAGGTCTATCTGTTCTCGATCGGCGGTCGCGTGAACCAGACGATGGTGCTCGTCCAGTACATTTTCGATCAGGCCTTCGTTCACAACAACAGCGGCTACGCCGATACGGTTGCAGTGGCCCTGTTCGTCATTGTCATTGTCTTCTCGATTCTGCAGTTCCAGGCCCTGAGGGCGCGGGGCGAACGATGACGACCGCGCCAATGACCGCTGAGCAGGCTTCCGCGGGACAGCAGCGGATCATCCGCTATTTCGACCTGGGCGGGTTGATCCTGACCCTGCTGACTGTTGCTTTCGCCGTTGTCTGGGCGTTTCCGCTCTACTGGGCGATGGTCACCACCTTCAAGCCCGAAGATGAGGTCGTCCGGCCTTTCGTCGCGCTATGGCCCGAGCATTTTACGATCGGGAGCTACGTGTATGTCCTCACCCATAGCCGGATCGGCTACTGGTACGTGAATTCAGTCATCGTCTCCTCCACCGTTGCGGTCCTGGTCGTGTTCATGGGCGCGTGCTGCGGCTATGCCATCTCGCAACTCAAATTTCCCGGCCGGAACTTGCTGTGGTGGACGATCCTCGCGAGCTTCATGGTCCCGATCCAGGCGCTGATCGTGAACCACTTCGTCATCATGGCCGGCGTCAAGCTGCTGAATACGCATCTTGGTATCATTCTGCCGCAGCTGATCGCGCCGGTGACCGTCATCGTCTACAAGCAGTTCTTCGACTCCGTGCCGCGCGATTTCCGCGAGGCCGCCGTGATCGACGGCGCCAACGACTTCCAGCTCCTCTTCCGCATCTTCCTGCCGATGAACTGGGGCGTGACCACCGCGCTCGCCATCATCACGTTCATCGGCGCGTGGAACGCATTCCTGTGGCCTTTCCTGGCCTCCAAGACCGAACCGATGATGACGATCACGGTCGGCATCACCGAGGTGCAGGATACGTTCGGGGTCCAGTACGCTCGGGTGCTTGCCGGCGCGATATTGGCGGGGCTCCCGGTGGCCATCGTCTACTTGATCTTCCAGCGGCGGGTGACCCAGGCGATCATGCTCTCCGCCGGCATCAAGGGCTGACCCGGCTCCCGCCCGTTCACTTTCGACGCACCCCCGTTTCCAAGTCGCCGTGACTGTCCTAGCGTCAGGCCCGGCGGGTCTGTCGCCCGTCCTTCAAGGAGAGAATCAATGATCGTCGTGACGGGTGGAAGCGGCAAGCTCGGCCGGGTGTGCGTCAAGGACCTGATGGACCACGGCCACGAGGTGACCAACATCGACATGACGCCACCGCGCGACCCCGGCGTCCGCTTCAGCCGCGCCGACATCACCGATTTCGGTCAGGCGATGGCCGCGCTATCGATGATCGACGAGCGCGTTTCGAAAGTGACCGGCATCGTCCATCTGGCGGCGATCCCGGCGCCGGGCCTCGCCACCAACCACGTCACCTTCACGGTCAACACCGTCTCGACCTACAACATCTTCGAGGCGGCGCGGCAACTCGGCATCAAGAACGTCGTCTGGGCTTCGAGCGAGACCGTGTACGGCATCCCCTACCCGAAAGGCCCGGCCTACGCGCCGGTCGATGAGGATATCCAGCACCCGGAGACCGCCTACTCGTTGTCGAAGGCGATGGGCGAGGAGATGGCGAAGCAGTTTTGCCGCTGGGACCCACGCATGAAGATCGTCGGCCTCCGCTTCTCCAACGTCATGGAGCCGCACGACTACGAGGCTTTCCCCGGCTTCAACAAAAGCGCCCGCCTCCGCCACTGGAACCTGTGGACCTACATCGACGCCCGCGACGGCGCGCAGGCGATCCGCCTCGCCCTGCAGGCGAAGCTAACCGGAGCCCACATCTTCGGCATCGCCAACGCAGATTCGGTGATGAACCGCAGTAACGAGGCGCTCCTCGACGAGGTCTATCCGCGGACGAAGCGCAAGCGCGCGATCAAGCCGACGGAGTCGCTGATCTCCATCGAGAAGGCGCAGAAGGTGCTGGGCTACAAGCCGCAGTATTCCTGGCGGAAGGCAGCGAAGCCAAAAGCCAAGGGCAAGGCGAAGAAATAGCCCGGTGCCCTCTCCGGTTCGCATCCACGTCGCGGCCGACCGCCCGATCGGCCGTTGGAAGCCGATCTGGAACTGGTTCGGCTACGACGAACTGAACTACACCGACCTGCCGAACGGGCGGAGGCTTCTCCGCAATCTCGCCGCCCTGCACGACGGGCCGGTCTACGCGCGCGTCCACAATCTGCTGACGTCGGGCGATGGCACGCCGTCACTGAAATGGGGCTCAACCGGCGTTTATAGCGAAGATGCCGCCGGACAGCCGGTCTATTCGTGGGCGATCATGGACCGCATCTTCGACGCGTATGTCGAAGCTGGCATCACGCCTTTCCTCCAGGCGGGCTTCATGCCGGAGGCGCTCTCCACCGGCCCGCAGCCGTACCGTCACTCATTTCCGAACACCGGCGTGACCGGCATCACCACCGGCTGGGCATGGCCCCCAAAGAACTATCGCCGCTGGGGCGATCTGATCGAGGCATGGGCGCTGCACCTGAAGGAGCGCTACGGCGCGGAGCGCGTATCGACCTGGCCATGGGAAATCTGGAACGAGCCCGACGGTCTCTACTGGAAGGGAACGATCGAGGAATTCTGCCACCTGCATGACATTGCGGACGCAGCGATCCGCCGGTCGATTCCCGACGCGCGGGTCGGCGGACCGCACACCTGCGGGCCCCTTGGCGAAAAAGCGGCGGCGTTCCTGCGCGCATTTCTGAAACACGCAGCGCGCGGAACGAGCTACGCGAACGGCATGATGGGCACACGTCTCGACTTCATCGCCTTCCACGCCAAGGGAAAGCCGAGCATCATCGATGGCCACGTGCGCATGGGGATCGCAAACCAGCTTGGCTCTATCGCCGCGGGGCTCGACATCGTGCGCGAATTCCCCGAGTTCGAAGGCGTTCCGGTCATCCTCGGCGAATCCGATCCGGAGGGTTGCGCCGCCTGCTCGATCAGTACACATCCGGAGAACATCTACCGCGAAGGACCGATCTACGGCGCATCCGTGGTCGAGGCGATTGCACGAACGCTGCAACTTTCGGAGCGCGCCGGCAGGACCATCGAAGGCGCCGTAACGTGGGCCTTTGAATTCGAGGGTGAGCCGTTCTTTGCCGGCTATCGTGAGCTCGCCACCAACGGCATCGCCAAACCCGTGCTGAACGCCTTCCGCATGCTGGGCATGCTCAAGGGCAACCGCCTGACAGCATCAAGCTCCGGCGCTCTGCCGATCGATCGGATTCTCCGCGATGGCGTCGTCGCTGCTCCCGATGTCGATTGCATCGCGACCCGCGATGCCGATGAGGTCAATGTTCTCGTCTGGAACTATCACGACGACGACCTTCCGGCGGAGGGTACGGTCGATGTTGCGCTGGAGATCGCCGGGCTCGACGACGGACCGGTTCTGTCGCGCCACTACCGCGTGGATGGCGGTCACTCCAACGCCTATGACGCATTCCGGACAATGGGCTCACCCCAACAGCCGTCATCGAAGCAATATGCTGAACTCGAGGCCGCGAGCCGCCTTGCGCCGCTCGGCGAGCCGGAGCACCTCGCTCCAAAAGAGGGCACGCTCCGCCTGGAGTTCCGCCTCCCGCGCCATGCCGTCTCGCTGATTTCACTAACGCCTGCGTGATCAGACTTCCGGCACCCGCTGCGCCTCGCCCTGCCGGACAGGGTCGCCGCCGTAGCGTTCGGTCTTGATGGTCGGGAACGGCACGCCCATGTCGATCAACAGCCGGCTCGCCACATCGACGAAGGCGTTGGCGCCGCACACATATGTATGCTTCGGCTTTGCGTCGCCGAGGCGAGCGAGCACGTCGGTGACGAGGGCATCGTCGATGCGACCTGTGCGAACAAGTTTGTCCGCGACAGTTTCGCGGGTGACGGTTAGTACGAGCTGAAAATTCGGATCGCTCTTAGAGCGAGCGAAAAGCTCGTCGCGGAAGATGATATCGGCAAAGCGGCGCACCGAATAGACAAGCACCGTCGGCACTTCCGGCGCTACGCTCATCCGATGGCGAAGGATCGACATCAGCGGCACGACGCCCGAACCGCCTCCGACAAGCAACAGCGGACCGCCGTCGTTTCGCCTCCACACGAAATGGCCGCCGATCGGCCCGCGCATCTCAACCGTGTCGCCGACCTGAACCACGTCGTGGAAGAAAGGCGAGACCTCGCCGGCATCGAGCTTCTCGATGACGAGCTCGACCTCCGGTGCTTCCGGCGCCGAACCGATCGAGTAGCTCCGCTGCGCCTGATAGCCGTCCGGCGCGGATAGCCGCACATCGACGTGTTGCCCGGCCATGAAGCCGTGCCAGTCGGGCGGCGTCACGAAATAGCTTTTCACGCGTGGCGTTTCTTCGACGACGCGGTTGACCATCGCCTGCTGCCAGACGAGCCGCTCGAGAGGGGCTTGCACGTCGGCCAACTCAATCGCCGGTGAAGCGCTGCTCGCGCCACGGATCGCCGTAGATGTGGTAGCCGCGGAGTTCCCAGAAGCCCGCCTCGTCGCGCTCGGTGAACTGGAGCGCGTTGACCCATTTCGCCGATTTCCAGAAGTAGAGGTGCGGCACAAACAGCCGCGCCGGGCCGCCGTGATCGGGGGCAATCGGCTTGCCTTCGTAGCTTGTCGCCACCATCGCCTGCTCGCCGGTGAGGTCCTTGAAGGGGACGTTGGTCGCATAGCCGTCGAAGGAATGCGCCAGCGTGTAGTCGGTCGGCGCGGTGATGCCCGCGTCGGCAAGGATCGCCTCGACCGTTACGCCTGCCCAGTTGGTGTCGAACTTGCTCCATTTGGTGACGCAGTGGATGTCACGGAGCTGCTTCGTCTGGGGGAGCGCGTTGAACTCGTCCCACGTCCACGATTTGATCGGCTTCGGCCCGACCTTCAGCGTGAACTTCCAGTCCTTTATGTCGACATCGGGCGTAGGACCGGCGGAGAGCACGGGGAAGCCATTTTCCTTGTACTGGCCGGGCGGCAGCCTCGCCGCATCCTCTGCCGACGGCCGGCGTCCGAAAAAACCTCGCGTGATCATGACAGCGGCTCTCCCCTAAACGGCTTTCCGCGAGAATGACTGGCGCGGGGCCGGGCTTACGTCAATACACGTCTCGATCACGGGCGATTGCGCATGAGGATCGTCCTCCGCGTCCAGCCATGAAGCTGCTCCTCGCGCAGGAACGTGAAAAGGCCGGAGCCCGCGACGAGCACCATGCCGACAAAAGCGA
>JAYTZZ010000134.1:0-4175 GCA_043741595.1 Hyphomicrobiales bacterium
GCCCCCATGTCGAGGACACGGCTGGCGGTGGCGTTATCGCCAACCGGAATACGGACCGCGGCCGGCTTGCCGGCTAGCGTGATCGCCCCGATGCCGCGCATCACCGACCCAATGTCTTGAAGGCCGTGCTGCATCTCAAGCGTGACGCAGGCGAAACCGGCGCGCGCGACAAGTTCCGCCACCAGCGGCTCAGGCAGCGCACACCAACCGGTATAGACCGTCTCGCCGGCGCGCAGCTTCTCGGCCAGAACCGGCGTGACCATCGCCTCAGATTTCGTTTCTGATCTGGTCGCTCGCCGTCTGCATCAGATCGTCCATGGTGCGGCGAATCTGATGATCGGACTGGGTGACGCCACCGGCGTCGAAATCGCGCCGGATCTTGGCGAAGACATCGCTGTCCCCGGCTTTCTCAAAGTCGGACGCGATCACTTCCCTGGCATACACATCGGCATCCGCGCCAACCTTGCCGAGGAGCCCGGCAGCCCAGAGCCCGAGAAGTTTGTTGCGCCGCGACTCCGCCTTGAATTGCAGCTCAGCGTCGTGCGCGAACTTGCTTTCGAAGGCGTCTTTGCGCTTGTCGAATGTCGTCATAAAACGGGGCTCCCTTGCCGCACGGGCGGGGTGGCGGAGAAGTGGCCTTGCATATCGTCTGCCCGGGCCTAAATCAACGCTCTGCCACGAGGTCCGCCCTGCCCTCTGGCGCTTTCATGAGCACCGTACGGCCGTCTCGCCGCATTGTGCTTGAGGGATCGATCGAATAGGGTTCGCCACGTGGCGGCAAGCTGTGTCGCACCCTGAGTCGGCGGATGGCTATGTCGCGACATTTCCTGCTGCCTGGAACCCCCGCCCTATGGATTTTCTCAAACCGCGGTATGTGCCCATGAAGAATCGTCGGCGCATCTATGAAGGCAAGGGCAAGATCCTGTTCGAGGGTCCCGAGCCGGGCACACTCGTCCAGTTTTTCAAGGACGACGCCACCGCCTTCAACAAGAAGAAACACGAAGTCGTCGACGGCAAGGGCGTGCTCAACAACCGCATCAGCGAGCACATCTTCAACCATCTGAACAAGATGGGCATTCCGACGCACTTCATCCGCCGCCTCAACATGCGCGAGCAGTTGATTCGCGAGGTCGAAATCATTCCGCTGGAAGTGGTCGTCCGGAACGTCGCCGCCGGGTCGCTGGCCAAACGCCTCGGCCTCGAGGAAGGCACCGTGCTGCCGCGGTCGATCATCGAGTTCTATTACAAGAACGACGCGCTCGAAGACCCCATGGTATCCGAGGAGCACATCACCGCGTTCGGTTGGGCGAGCCCGCAAGAGATCGACGACGTCATGGCGCTCGCCATCCGCGTCAACGATTTCCTCTCCGGACTTTTCCTTGGCGCCGGAATCCAGCTCGTCGATTTCAAGATCGAATGCGGACGGCTCTGGGAAGGCGAGATGATGCGCGTCGTCGTCGCCGACGAAATCTCGCCGGATTCCTGCCGGCTCTGGGACATCGCCACCAAGGACAAGCTCGACAAGGACCGCTTTCGCCGCGATATGGGCGGCCTCGTCGAGGCCTACCAGGAAGTTGCCCGGCGCCTCGGTATCCTGATCGAGCAGGAACGTCCCAAGGGCTCTGGCCCGGTCCTCGTCCAGTAGGCGCATGAAGGCGCGCGTCACCGTCACCCTGAAGCCCGGAATTCTCGATCCGCAGGGCAAGGCGATCGAAGGCGCCCTCGCCTCGCTGGGCTTTGCCGGCGTGGCGAACGTCCGCCAGGGCAAGGTTTTCGACATTGAGACCGCAGAGACCGACCGGGCCAAGGCGGAAGCCGCGCTGAAGGCGATGGCTGACAAGCTGCTCGCCAACACGGTCATCGAGAAATACGAGATCGCTCTTCTGGGCTGACGCGGAGATCCAACCCGATGAAATCCGCCGTCGTCGTATTCCCCGGCTCCAACCGCGACACCGACATGATGGTGGCGCTGGAGAAGCTGACCGGCACCAAACCGCAGGCCGTCTGGTACGCCGACACCGACCTGCCGAAGGTCGATCTCATCGTGCTGCCCGGCGGCTTCTCCTACGGCGACTATCTCCGCTCGGGCGCCATAGCCGCCCGCGCCCCCATCATGCGCGCCATCACCGAGCGCGCTGCCGCGGGCGTGGCGGTGCTCGGCGTGTGCAATGGTTTCCAGATACTCTGTGAGGCGGGATTGCTCCCGGGCGTGTTGATGCGGAACGCCAGCCTGCGGTTTGTCTGCCGCATGGTGCATCTCCGCGTGGAGAACAGCGACACGATCTTCACCAGCGGTTACGCCAACGGTCAGGTGGTCCGCACGCCGGTTGCCCACGGCGACGGCAACTATCGCTGCGACGACGAGACTCTGACGCGCCTCAAGGGCGACGATCGCGTCGCCTTCCGCTACGTCGACTCTGAGGGGCGGATTTCGGGCGAAGCAAACCCGAACGGTTCGATCGACTCTATTGCCGGTATCCTCAACGAGCGCCGGAATGTGCTGGGGCTCATGCCACATCCGGAAAACTTGATCGATCCGCTTCATGGCGGCATCGACGGTCGCGGCCTCTTCCTAGGTCTTGCCGAAAGCCTCAGGGCAGTCGCGTGAAGCGCGCCTTCATTCTCGCTGGAGCATCTCTGCTGGCGGCCTGCCAGACCGCGACACAGCCGACGGTGAACACCCGAACTTCCGATGAGGCGCATGCGCTGCAAACGCGGCTCGCGGAGACGATGAAGACGTGCTGGTTCTCCGGCGACTCCGCTTTCGCCGGCTACGTTTATTCGCCTGAGATCAACGCCGACGCCCCGCGCATTCTGATTGCGCCCAAGAAGGAGCCGGGCGGACGGCCGGTACTCGTCATTGAGCCGAACAGCGCGACCACGGCTGACGTCTACGGGCCCATGCTGGCGTCGCCAATGGGAGCGCGCGTCCGCGCCGATCTCGGACGCTGGCTGAACGGCGCGAGTGACTGCGCCGCCGCTCAAGGCTGAGGCGACAATTTCCCCAAGGAATCCCACGCGTGGGCGCGCGACCATACCAATCCGCGCTGGCATCCTCTATGCATCCCCCGTTGACGGATTCGCCCGCCGGAAAAGCGCTCGTGAACGCCCACGCCGCCATCACTCCTTCCCTCATCGCCGCCCACGGCCTGAAGCCGGACGAATACCAGCGCATCCTGTCACTCATCGGTCGGGAGCCGACGCTCACCGAACTCGGCATCTTCTCGGCGATGTGGAACGAGCACTGTTCGTATAAGTCGTCGAAGAGATGGCTGCGCACTCTGCCGACCACCAGCGAGAGGGTCATCTGTGGACCCGGCGAGAACGCGGGCGTTGTCGACATCGGCGACGGCCTCGCCGTCATCTTCAAGATGGAGAGCCACAACCATCCATCGTTCATTGAACCCTACCAGGGCGCGGCGACGGGCGTTGGCGGAATCTTGCGCGATGTGTTCACCATGGGAGCGCGGCCGATCGCGGCACTGAATGCCCTTCGCTTCGGCGCGCCGGACCATCCGAAGACGCGCCGGCTTGTCTCGGGCGTCGTCGGCGGCGTCGGTGGCTACGGCAATTCATTCGGCGTGCCAACGGTCGGTGGCGAGGTCAATTTCCATCGTGGTTACGACGGCAACATTCTCGTCAATGCATTCGCCGCAGGCATCGCGCGCACCGACGCGATCTTTTATTCGAAGGCATCGGGCGTCGGCCTGCCGGTCGTCTATCTCGGCTCCAAGACCGGGCGCGATGGCATACACGGCGCGTCCATGGCTTCCGCCGAATTCGACGACGCCTCCGACGAGAAGCGCCCAACGGTGCAGGTCGGCGATCCCTTTTCCGAGAAGCTGCTCCTGGAGGCTTGCCTTGAGCTGATGGCGTCCGGCGCGGTGGTCGCCATTCAGGATATGGGCGCCGCCGGCCTCACCTGCTCAGCCGTCGAGATGGGCGCCAAGGGCGACCTCGGCATCGAACTCGACCTCGACAAAGTGCCTTGTCGCGAAGTCGGCATGACCGCCTACGAGATGATGCTCTCCGAAAGCCAGGAGCGCATGCTGATGGTGCTCCGCCCCGAGATGCGGGCGACGGCCGAGGCGATCTTCCGGAAGTGGGGGCTGGATTTCGCCGTCGTGGGCAAGACCACCGACGATCTCCGTTTTCGTGTCGTCCATAAGGGCAAG
>JAYTZZ010000135.1:0-4165 GCA_043741595.1 Hyphomicrobiales bacterium
CATGATCGCGGTCAATCTCAAGGGTGTCTGGCTCGCCATGCGCGCCGAGCTTGAGGTCATGACGAAACAAGGCGGCGGCGCCATCGTCAACACCGGCTCCATCGCGGGTCTGGTCGGCCTGCCGACGTCGTCGGCCTATGTTGCAGCCAAACACGGCGTCCTTGGCCTCACCAAAACGGCGGCGATCGAGTATGCGACGGCCAAAATCCGCGTCAATGCGGTCTGCCCCGGCTACATCGAGACCGACATGACGAAGGACGTGATGGCCCGCCGCGGCGAGCAAATCATGGCGACGACGCCGTTCAAGCGCATGGGCACCGCGCAGGAGATCGCCGAGATGGTCTGCTGGCTGTCCTCGGATCGCGCCTCCTATGTCAGCGGCGCCTGCTACAATGTCGATGGCGGCTACATCGCAACCTGATACCGTCTCCGGTTGATGGGCTCGGAATTCGGTCGGGTAGAAGGCCGTCCTCTGCTTATCGCGCGCATTCAGCAAGACACGGCCGAGACCCGACAACTTTCGCTCGGAATGTCGGGTCTCGCAAGCGCCATCATCGCAAAGCGATGCTCCGCATCGACGCTCTACCCGACCTACAGGTGATCAACCAGATCGATCGAACTGATCAGACGGAGCGGGTAAGACGCATAGCCGACACGCAATAGTGATATCCCGCCCACGCTGGGGAAAGGCTAGGGTGATTCATCTCGATCGATAGGAGGCGTCCATGGCGGTTGGACTGTTCGTCGTTCGTGCGACCATCACGAAGGAAAAAGAAGCGGCATTCAACACCTGGTACAACCAGGAGCACTTGCCGCAGGTTCTGCGTTACAACGGCGCGGTCGGCGGGCGGCGCTACAAGAAGGTCATGGGCGACGACAAATACGAGTACATGGCCGTCTACGAATTCGCCAGCGAGGCGGTATTCGAGGCTTTCCTCAAATCGGAAGCCTTGAACGAACTCCGCCGGGAATACGACAAGCACTTCGGCCAGGTCTCGGAGCGCATCGCGCAGGGCTGGGTGCAGGTGTTTCCGTGATCCCCTCGCGCGCCCGCATGCAAGCCCTCAAGACATCTTGAACTCGCGATAGCCGTTCGCCGCGACATCGTCGGCCATGCGCTTGTATTTGACGGCGCTGCCAGCGTAGCTCAACACCCTGAGCACATCGCGGCCGGCGACATTGCGGTTGACGCCCGTCTGCCAGGAATTGATCTTGCTCGAAAGCAGGATCGAAGCGGCCTCCTCGACGTGGGCAATCCAGCGGTCGACGGCCTCGGGGCGCGGCTCGACGCGGGTCAGCCCTTTCTCGCGCATGTAGGCGATGAGCCCTGTTTGCCAATCGACGATCTGTTCGATGTTGCGCGGAATGTTGCCGCGCGCCGTATGCGGCCCGAGGATCATCAGCATGTTCGGAAAGCCCTCGGCCTGCACGCCGAGGAACGTCCGCGGCATCTGCTGCCAATCGTCCTTGAGCCGGCGCCCGCCGGCGCCGCGGATATCGATCCGGTCATAAGGGCCGGTGACGCCGTCGAAACCGGTCGCATAGATCATCAGATCGAACGCGTACTCCCGGTCGCTGGTCTTGATGCCCAACGGCGTGATGCGCTCGATCGGCGTCGCGTTGATGTCGACGAGGGCGACGTTGTCCCGGTTGTAGGCCTCGTAATAGCCGCTCTCGAGCGGCAGCCGGCGGGTGCCGAAGCCGTGGTTTTTCGGAATGAGCCTCGCCGCGGTCTCGGGGTCCTTCACACGTTGCCGGATCTTCTTGGCGATGAAGGCACTGACCAGGGCGTTCGCCTCGTCGTCGACGAGGATATCGCTGAAATTGCCGAGCCAGATGCCAAACCCCGGCTCCGCGTAAAGCTTCTCCCAGTGGGCTTCCCGCCCCTCGGGTGACACCTCCAGGGCCTTGCGCGGATCAGGGTTGTGGATAAAGCAGCTGATGGTTTTCCGGCAGCGGTCGTAGATCGCGTCGTAGCGGGTTTTGATATCGGCCATTTCGGCAGGCATAATCGGGCTGTTGTGCAGGGGCGCTGCCCAATTCGGCGTGCGCTGGAAAACGGTGAGATGCCCGACCTCGCCGGCAATCGTCTGGATGGTCTGGATGGCGGTCGCGCCCGTGCCGATGATGCCGACGCGGCGGCCCTTGAAATCGACGGGCTCATGTGGCCAGCGCGCGGTGTGAAACGCCGGCCCCTGGTAACTGTCGCGCCCCGGAATATTGGGCAGCGTATGCGCGGACAATGGACCGAGCGCCGTTATCAGGAAGGGCGCCGCGGCCTGCTCACCACCTTCGAGCGTAATCGTCCACAGCGTCGTGGACTCGTCGAAGTGGGCGCTGGCGACGCGGGCATTGAATTGAATGTCCGAGCGCAACGCGAACTTGTCGGCGACATAATTCAAATAGCGGAGCGTGTCGGGCTGGGCCGCGAAGTGCTCGGGCCAATCCCACTCCTGCAACAGATCCTTCGAAAAGGAGTAGCCGTAGGACCAGCTTTCAGAATCGAAACGGGCGCCGGGATAGCGGTTCCAGTACCACGTGCCACCGACGCCCGATCCGGCTTCGAAGACACGCACCTTCATCCCGAGTTTGCGCAGGTTGTAGAGCTGGTGCAGGCCGGCAACGCCGGCGCCGATGATGATGGCGTCGAACACCGGAATGGAACTCGATCGGCGCCGTTCGCCGGCGGCCGGGGTGGCAACCATGGCAACATTCCCCTTGGCATCATCGCCGATGACGAGCGCGCCCGACGCGACGCGAGGGGGGCCAGACGGACGGGCCCCGAAACGACGCAGCGCGCAGAAGCGCGCACCCTATTCCGCGGCGACCTTGGCCTTGCCCTTGAACGCCGGCATCACTTCCTTGGCGAAGCGCTCGAGCTGCTCGAGGGCCGTTGCCAGCGGCGTTCCCAGCGGCAGCGAGCACGACACGCGATCGAGCCCCGGATAGGTCTTCTCGACGGCTTTCAGCTGCTCGATGATGTCGGCGGCCGTGCCGGTGAGGAAGCCGCCGGCCTTCACGGCATCGTCGATGCGTGGCAGCTTGGTGGTGGCGGCGAGCTTCGGGTCGCGCATGGCAGCTATCTGCTCGTCGGACAGCGCCTTCACCAAGCGCAGCTCGCCGAACATCTTCATGTTCTCCTCGTAGTAGCGGCCCGCCTGTTTGATGCCTTCCTCGCGGCTCGAAGCGATGTGGAACTGGTAGCCGAGCGACAGCTTCTCGCCCGGTTGCAGATCGATACCACGGCGCTTGTAGGCGGCGCGGAAACCATCCATGTGCCGTTGCACCGCGCCACCCTCGGCCGAACCGCCGCCGATGACGCCGGACATGCCGTGCTTGGCCATGAAGTCGAAGGCGCGATCGGAGCCCGACTGAATCGGCTGCCAGCATTCGACGGGGAGTTTCAGCGGCCGCGGAACGAGCGTGATCTCCTTCAGCGTGTAGCCGCGATAAGGCACCTCCGGCGGGCAGGTGTAGTACGTGCCCTTGTGCGAGAACTTCTCCTCGTTGAAGGCCTTGAAAATGAGATCGCAGCCCTCCTCGAACATCTCGCGGTTGGCGGCTTGATCGGTCAACGGCGCGCCGAAAGTCTCGACCTCGCGGGTATGATAGCCGCGGGCGACGCCGAAGATGACGCGGCCGCGCGTCAGGATTTCAGCCGTCGCATAGTCCTCGGCGAGCCGCAGCGGGTGCCACATGGGGACGACGTTGAAACCGCAGCCGATCTTGAGGTTTTTGGTGATCCCCGCGAGATGCATCGCCATCATCAAGAGGTTCGGAATGCACTCCGTGCCCTCGGGCTGGAAGTGATGCTCGGCCATCCAGAAGGCGTTGTAGCCGAGCCGGTCCATGGTCTGGGCGTACTTCTCGGACTTGTAGAGTGCCCCGGCCAATTCCTGGTTCGAATAGTGCCGGTCGTTGATCGGCGTGCCCAGGTAACCGCAATTGTCCATGTCAACGGTGCCGACGTAGGAGCTGTCGAATTTGGTGATCATCAGGCGCTTCCTCCGAAAACAGCGATGTCGTCGTAAAAGTGCCGGTCTTCGCCCGGCCGCACGAGGTCGCCCAAGTTTACAGCCACCAAGGGTTTCGTCGAGTGGCGCGAGCACCCCGTCAGGAGCTTGGCCTCACCGCACCTGCGGCCCGACGCGCTCGCACAACAACC
>JAYTZZ010000136.1:0-9548 GCA_043741595.1 Hyphomicrobiales bacterium
GCGCGGGTAAGCTCCGCCTGATCGATGACCCAACCGCCGCCGGCGTTGGCAAGCACGTTGGCGTTGGCCTTCTGATCCTGATCGATAGCGTGCGGCAGCGGCACCATGATCGCTGGGCGGCCGATGACCGCAAGCTCCGTGCAGGTGGACGCGCCGGAACGGCTGACGACGAGATGGCTTTCGGCAATCTTTTCAGGGAGATCGCGGAAGAAGGCTTCAAGTTCGGCGCGGACACCGAGGAGATCGTAGGCCTGACGAACGCGGGCGATATCTTCCGGCCGGCACTGCTGGACGATGCTCATAAGCCTCTGCAAATCCTTGGGAATGAGCGCCACGGTGGCGGGCATCAGGTCGGAGAAGAAGCGCGCTCCCTGGCTCCCGCCGAAGACAAGAAGACGGAACGGATTAGCCGCTGATCGGGCCGGATACCCAATTGCAGAAGCGGCCTGCACGGCAGGTCGCACGGGATTGCCCGTCTGCACAAGCCGGTCTTTTAGTTGCTCGGCGCCGCCTACAAAGGCGAAGCTGGTGGCGATGCGAGTGACCCGTGACGCCAGAAACTTGTTGGCTCGACCGAGCACAGCGTTCTGCTCATGGATGATGGTGGGCGTGCCGAAATGCGCGGCTGCGAGCATGGGGGGCACGGTCGGATAGCCGCCGAAGCCGACCGCGGCGTCGGGCTTGACCTTGCCGAAGAGTAGACGCGCCTGAACATAACCGAACGCCAACACGGCAACTGCACGGACAGCATCGAGCGGCGAACGGGAAAGAGTGGCGGAACGGATGAAATGCACCTGCTCCGCCGGGAAATCATGTCCGTAGGTCTCGACACGATGGTCGGTGGCGAGATGCACGCGCCAGCCCCGCGCCCTCAAGGTGAGCGCCAGCGCCTCCGCCGGAAACAGGTGCCCGCCGGTGCCGCCGGCGGCGAGAAGAACAAGACCCGCCAATTCTTCACTCCACTCAGGCGATGCCGGTCGCGGCCGGCTGCGCCACCGGTCGCCGGACACGTCGCGGCTCCGGCCGGCGGCGGGTGAAGGCAAGCAACAGACCCATGCCGAAGGCGACCGCGATCATCGACGAGCCACCGTAGGAGATGAACGGCAGCGTCATGCCCTTGGCGGGCATCAGGTTGAGATTGACTGCCATGTTGATGACGGACTGCACGCCGAAGAGGACGACGAGACCGGCGGAGGCAAGGCGCGCAAACGGGTCATCGTTCTTGATGCTCCGCGAAAGGCCGCGGAAGACGATGAGCGCGAATACCGCGACAAGGGCGAGGCAAATGATGATGCCGAACTCCTCCGCCGCAACCGCGAAGATGAAATCGGTATGGGCGTCCGGCAGCACGCGCTTGACCATCCCCTCGCCCGGGCCCTGGCCGAGCCAACCGCCGCGAAGGATTGAGTCCAACGCCTTGTCGACCTGGAACGTATCACCTGATTGTGGCGAGACGAACCGATCGATGCGTTGGGCGACGTGCGGCAACATGGCGTAGGCGGCAAAGATGCCGCCGATGGCGACGGCGCCAAGACCCACGATCCAGAACCACGACATGCCGGCCATGAAGAACAGCGCGCCCCAGGCGATGACGATCAGCATGGTCTGGCCGAAGTCAGGCTCGGCAATGAGAAGCGCGGCGACGATGGCGAGCAAAATCAGCGCAAAGACGTTGCCCGGGATATCAGTGCGTTGGCGGCTCTCGGCGAACAGCCATGCGACGATGACCACGAACGCCGGCTTCATGAACTCCGATGGCTGCAGCGAGAGGCCGGCAAAATTGATCCAGCGGCGCGCGCCCTTGACTTCGAAGCCGACGAAAAGCGTGGCCAGCATGAGCACAAGGGCGACGATGAGTACGATGAACGCAGAGCGGCGGGCATTTCGCGGCGTCAGCATAGAAGTGCCGATGAGAACGACGAGCGCCGGCAGGAAGAAGGCGACGTGGCGTTTGACGAAATGGAAGCTGTCGTAGCCGAGACGCTCGGCGACCGGTGGACTGCCGGCGAGCGACAGGACGACGCCTCCCAGCATGAGGACGACGAGGCCGCCGAGCAAATACTTGTCGACGGTCCACCACCACTCGGCGAATGCAGTGCGATCGGCGCGGCTCACCATCAGGCGGCCTCCCCTTGGCTGACAACCCCGTTGAGCTGACGCACGAGCGCGCGGAAGGCATCCCCCCGCCGCTCGAAGTTCTGGAACTGATCGTAGGACGCACACGCCGGCGACAGCAGCACGACCGGCTCGCCGCCAAGATCGTCGGCAGCGTCGGCGGCCGCCGCGAGAACCGCCGCCTGCAGGGTGCCGCACATCATGTGCTGCACATGATCGCCGAGCGTTTCGGCAAATTGATTGGCGGCCTCGCCGATGAGGTAGGCCTTGACGATACGCGGGAAGAACGGCGCGAGGCTCTCGATGCCAGTCTCTTTCGCACGTCCGCCCGCAATCCAATAGATGCGCGACATAACGGCGAGCGCCTTCGCCGCGGCATCGGCGTTGGTGGCCTTGGAGTCGTTGACGAAGGCCACGTGACCGCGTCGCCCGACTTCCTCAAGCCGATGCGGCAGACCGGCAAAGCTCTGTATGCTCGTGACGATCTCGGCATCGTTAAGCCCCAACTCACGCGTGACGGCGATTGCCGCCGCCGCGTTCTGTGCGTTGTGAGCACCGCGCAGCGTCGAAATTCCGGCAAGGGTCATGATCCTTTGCGACGCGCCACCTTCCGCCACGAAGAGATTCGGCCCATCGGCATAGACGCCGTCGGCGACCGGCCATTTGGCGGAGACGCGGATGACGCGCTTGCCGAGGCGAGCGGCGCGATCGGCGATCGAAGGTGTCCAGCCGTCGTCGACCGCGACCACGGCGACCTCCGACTTCGCTATCAGGCGCTCCTTGATACGGGTGTAGGCGGGCATTGTGCCGTGGCGGTCAAGGTGATCGGGCGTAATGTTGAGGAGGACGCCGATGCTCGGATTGAGGCTGGGAGCAAGGTCGATCTGGAACGACGAGCATTCGACCACGTGATAGCGGCCGTTGCGCGGTGGCTCGAGCGACAGGATCGCCTTGCCGATGTTGCCGCCGACCTCCACCTCGCGACCCGTGCTCGTCAGAATGTGCGCGATCAGCGCCGTCGTCGTCGACTTGCCGTTAGTGCCGGTGATCGCGATGAAGGGCGCCGCCGGCACATTCAGCGTTCGCTCGCGGCAAAACAGCTCGATGTCGCCGATGATCTCGATGCCGGCAGCCTTCGCGCTCACAACCGGCCACGCGGGCTTGGGGTGAGTAAGCGGCACCCCGGGGGCGAGAACGAGCGCCGCGAAACTTTGCCAGTCGGCGATACGCAAATCCTCAACCGGAACGCCCGAAGCCTTCGCCGCCGCGACCGCCGCCGGATCGTCGTCGAACGCGGAAACCAGCGCCCCACCGGCGACAAGCGCCAACGCAGTCTCGCGACCGCTCTCGCCGAGGCCGAAGACGGCGACGTTCTTTCCGCGAAATGTGGCGACAGGGATCATGCCTTCGTCACCTGAGCTTGAGGCTCGACAGGCCGATAAGCGCCAGCAACACCGCGATGATCCAGAAGCGGATGACGATCTGCGGCTCGGTCCAGCCGAGCGCCTCGAAATGATGATGGATCGGCGCCATGCGGAAGACGCGCTTCCCGAACATTTTGAATGACGCAACCTGGATGATGACCGACACGGCTTCCAGCACGAACAGTCCGCCGATGATGGCGAGCACGATCTCGTGCTTGACGGCGACGGCTACGGCGCCTAGCAGACCACCCAGCGCCAGCGACCCGGTGTCGCCCATGAAGATCGCCGCCGGCGGCGCGTTGAACCACAGGAAGCCGAGCCCTGCACCGAGCAGCGCGCCGCAGACGACGGCCAGCTCGCCGGTACCCGGAACGAGGTGTATCTGCAGGTAGTCGGCGAACACGGCGTTGCCGACAAGATAGGCTATGAGCGCGAAGCTCGCCGCCGCGATCATGACCGGCACGATGGCGAGCCCGTCGAGACCGTCCGTGAGGTTGACCGCGTTGCCGGCGCCGACGATGACGAACGCCGAGACCGGTACGAAGAACCAGCCGAGATTGACGACGAGGTCCTTGATAAAGGGAAAGGTCAGCTCGGTCGACAACGGCGCGGTTCCGACCCAAGCAAACGCAGCACAGGCGATGAGCGCAATCGCTGCCTCGATTGCAAGGCGCGCCCGGCCGGAATAACCGGAGTTCGTCGCTTTCGTGACCTTGAGGTAGTCGTCATAGAGCCCCACGGCGCCGAAGCCGATCGTCACGAACAGCACGATCCAGACGTAGGGGCTCGCGAGATTGACCCAGAGCAGCGTCGTCACAACCAGGCCGGAGAGGATCATCAGGCCGCCCATGGTGGGCGTCCCCTTTTTGGTGACGAGATGGTTCTGCGGCCCGTCGGTGCGGATCGGCTGGCCCCCACCCTGGCGGAGCCGGAGCGCCGCGATGATCGTCGGCCCGAACAAGAAGACAAAGACGAGCGCCGTCATGGTCGCGCCGGCGGTGCGGAAAGTAATGAAACGGAAGACGCCGAAGCCGGGGATCTGATCGCCGTACTGACCGAGGAAGTAGAGCATGTCTAGGCGGTTTCCTGTTCCTGCCTGTCTTCGACCGCGGCCTTCGGCGGAGCAAAGCGTGCCTTGATGGATTCGACCAGCGGCCCCATGCGGCTGGCGTTCGATCCTTTGACCATGACCACATCGCCCGGCGCCAGCGTCTTGAGCAGCATCGGCTCAAGCTCGGCAGCGTTCTCCGCATAGCCGCCACGCTGGAACGCCGGGAGCGCATCCCAAAGCGCGTGCATGAGCGGCCCCGCCGCAAAGACGGCATGGACGCTGGCTCCCGAAAGCGCCTCGGCAAGCTCCGCATGCATCGTCTCGGCATTCTTGCCGAGTTCACGCATGTCGCCGAGCACTGCGATGCGGTGCCCCTGCTTCGCCGGCGCTGTCTGCCCGAGGAGCGCAATAGCGGCGCGCATGGACGCGGGATTGGCGTTGTAGCTTTCGTCGATAAGCGTAAAGGAGCCGCCGCCCTGGAAGACGAGGCGATGGCGCTCGCCCCTCCCCCTCTGCGGCTTGAATTGAGCCAGCGCCAGCACCGCCTTGGCGAGATCGGCGCCGAGCAGCGACACCGCGCCCAGAACCGCGAGGCTGTTCTGGACAACATGGCGCCCCGGCGCGCCGAGTTTGTAGGACACCTGCTCGCCGAGGATCGTCGCGGAGATGCAGCTACACTCGTCCTTGAGCTTCACCGTATCGAGGCGAAGGTCGGCTTTGGCATGCTCGCCGAAGCTGACAATGCGCTCGACGCCCGCTTCCTTGGCCAGCTTTACCAGAAGCGCGTATTGCGGATTGTCGCGGTTGAGGATCGCCGCGCCGCCCTTCTCGATGCCGGCAAAAATCTCGGCCTTGGCCCGCGCGATTGCCTTCACGTCCTTGAAATATTCCAGATGCACCGGCTCGATGGTGGTGATGATCGCCACTTGCGGGCGGACCATCTTCACCAGCGGTTCGATTTCGCCGGCGTGGTTCATGCCGATCTCGAACACGCCGTAGCGCGCGCTGGGAGGTAGACGCGACAGCGTAAGCGGCACCCCCCAGTGGTTATTGAACGAAGCGGGCGAATAATGCACCGGCGCGTCGGCCCCAAGCGCGACGGCGAGCATCTCCTTGGTGCCGGTCTTGCCGACACTGCCGGTGACGGCGACGATGCCCGCGCTGCTCCGTTTCCGCGCAGCGACGCCGAGGTCGCTGAGTGCATCGAGCACGTCATCGACGATAGTGAGACAGCCTTTCGTCCGGCCAAGGCCAGCGAGGCGGCTGTCGGCAACGACCGCTGTCGCAGCGCCGCGCGCAATCGCCATCGACGCGAAGTCGTGGCCGTCGTGCGCATCGCCCTTGATCGCGAAGAACGCATCGCCAGGAACAACCGTGCGGCTGTCGATGGAGATGCCATCGACGGTCTCAGGCCGGGCACCGAGCGGGCGACCCTTCGTCGCTTTGAGAAACGCGTCGTAGGTCCAGAGGGGTTGGGTCACGCCGCCTCCTCGGCGAGCGCCGCCGCGACTGCTTCTCGATCGGAAAACGGGATCGTGGTCTCGCCGACGATCTGGCCGGTCTCGTGGCCCTTGCCGGCGACGCAGAGGACGTCTCCCTCGCCGAGCATCGCAATGGCGCGGCGAATGGCCTCGCCACGGTCGGCGATTTCGACGGCATCCGGCGCGGCGTCGATAATCTGCTTCCGGATCGCCGCGGGGTTTTCCGAACGCGGATTGTCGTCGGTGATGATAACGACGTCGGCGTTCTCGGCGGCGGCGTGGCCCATGAGCGGGCGCTTGCCGGCGTCGCGATCGCCGCCGGCGCCAAAGACGATGAACAGCAATCCGGTCGTCAACGGGCGAAGCGCCTTCAACACGCTCACCAGCGCGTCCGGCTTGTGGGCATAGTCGATGACGACCATCGCTCCGTTCGCCTTACTGCCGGCAAGCTCCAAACGCCCGGGCGCGCCATTAAGATGAGCAAGTGCATCGAGGGCATCGGCGGCGGAAACGCCGGCGCCGATCGCAAGCCCAGCGGCGACGAGCGCGTTTGACGCCTGGAAGCCGCCGGCAAGCGGCAGCAGGATTTCACGCGTCTGGCGGAAGGCTTTGACCGTGAGCTTCTGGCTGAAATCTTTCGCGACGATGTCGAGCAGCTTCAGTTCATCGCCGGCCTTGCCGACGCGGATCAGGCGCTGGCCGCGCGCCCGCGCGATGACTTCAACGGCACCGGCTCGCGGGCCATCCATGTCGATGACGGCAACGCCATCCTCGGGCAGAACGGTATTGAACAGCCGCAGCTTCGCCTCGAGATACGCCTCGACCGTCGGGTGGTAGTCCATGTGGTCGCGGCCGAGATTGGTGAAGGCCGCCGCCTGAATCCGGAGAGCATCAATGCGGCGCTGGTCGAGTCCCTGGCTGGAAGCTTCGATGGCCGCGTGCGTGATGCCGTCGCGCACCAATTCGTCGAGCAGGCGATGCAACGCAATGGGATCGGGCGTCGTCATCGTGCCGTAGTCGGTGCCCCTGCCAGTGACGACACCCAGCGTACCGATGCTGGCGGCGATGTGACCGGTCGCAGTGAAGATCTGGCGGGTGAAATCGACGACCGACGTCTTGCCGCTGGTGCCGGTAACGGCGACGAGATGCTCGGGCTGGCGCGGATAGAGCTTCGCGGCGATCTCCGCGAGCACGCGGCGCGGATCGTCGACGCGGACGACACGCACATTGTCGGCGAGATTGGCTTCACGGGAAGTCAGGATCGCGACCGCGCCGCGGCCGAGTGCATCGCTGACAAAATGAGCGCCGTCGGTGGCTGTTCCGGCGACGGCTACAAACAAGAAGCCGCGCGCGACCTTGCGACTGTCGGCCGACACCCCCTTGATGTCGAGCGAACGGACAGCCTCAGGCACGCTCACATCGGCCGGAAGGAGATCCCCAAGAAGCATTGCTGTCGCCGAGACCCGGTTGTGCAGTTCATCGTCAGCTTCCCCCTGCGGATGTCATTAATTCGACACCAGCAAGGCGCTCAGTTCGTCGTCATTTCGCGGCTCGACCCCGAGCAGCGCCGCCGACCGGCGAATGACCGCGGCCACTGTCGGCGCGGCGTTCGATCCGGCGGTGGTCCCACCACCCTGTTTCTCGGCCTGCGGATCGTCAAGCACAACGAAAACAGCATATTGGGGGTCATCGACCGGAAAAGCCGCCAGGAATGAATTGAGCCTCTTGTTGGCGGAATAACGGCCGTTCTCGACCTTTTCG
The DNA here is from genome assembly GCA_043741595.1 of Hyphomicrobiales bacterium. Classification (GTDB taxonomy): domain Bacteria; phylum Pseudomonadota; class Alphaproteobacteria; order Rhizobiales; family Kaistiaceae; genus DASZQY01. Next base: position 7,833 of record JAYTZZ010000136.1, read on the forward strand.
GCGGTGCCGGTCTTGCCGCCCACCATGTAGCCCGGGACATCGGCCTGCCGGCCGGACCCCTTCTGGACGTTGAGACGGAAGAGATAGCGAAGCTGGGCGCTGGTTTCCGGCTTGATGACCCGGACGGCTAGGGCGTCGGCCTCTGCCTGAGTCCTGGGCTGGAAGGTCGGCGGAATGAGCAGCCCGCCGTTCATCAGCGCCGCGTCGGCCACGGCCGCCTGCAGCGGCGTGACGGCAAGGCCGTGACCGAAGGCGACGGTCATGGCGGTGAGGTCCGACCATTTCGCCGGTACCATCGGTTTCGCCACTTCTGGCAAGTCGGTGCTGATCCTGGTGAGCAGGCCGAAGCGGCGGAGATATTCCTGCTGCCGTTCCTTGCCGACCGACAGCGCCATGCGCGCCGCGCCGACGTTGGAGGAATAGATGAACACCTCCGGCACCGTCAGGATGCGGTGCTTGGCGTGATAATCGTCGATTGTGAAACGGCCAACGTGGATAGCATGCAGCGCGTCGATCTTGTCACCCATGCCGACGGCGCCGCTGTCGAGCGCCATCGCAAAAGTGAAGCTCTTGAACACCGAGCCTAGTTCATAGACGCCCGCCGACATGCGGTTGAGGCGGTCGGGCTGCAGCGCGTCAACCGGATTGTTCGGGTCGTAGTCGGGCAGCGACGACATGGCGAGGACTTCGCCAGTGTGGACGTTGAGGACGATGCCAGTGGCGGCGATCGCGTGATAGCGCGTCATCGCGCCGGCAAGCTCGTCACGCAGGATGTGCTGCACCCGGAGGTCGATCGACAGGCGTACTGGCCCGACGTCTTCGTTGCGCGCGAAACCGGCGGAGTGAAGATCGGCGAGGCCGTTGTCATCGACATATTTCTCGAAGCCGGCGATGCCCTGATTGTCGACGTTGACGAGACCGACAATGTGCGCCGCAGTCGGACCGCCCGGATAGAAGCGACGGCTTTCCGACAGGAAGCCGATGCCCGGAATACCGAGGGCGTGTATCTGTGCCTGCTGGGTGGGCGTGATCTCACGCTTGAGCCAGACGAAACCCGCGTCGGTGTCGAGCTTCTTGCGGACCGCGCTGGCATGGAGGTCGGGCAGCACGCTGGTGATGAGTTCGGTCGCCTCGTCGGGATCGAGGATGTTGCGCGGCTCGGCATAGAGCGACGCCATCTTGATGTCGGTGGCGAGGATCTCGCCGTTGCGATCGATGAGATCCGGCCGGCTGGTGGCTATGGCGGCGTTGGGATCGACCCACGCATTCCCGCTGGTGGACGGCGTGAGGCCGAACATGACGAGCCGGCCGATCACGACAAGGAACGCAGCGAGGAAAGCGACCGCGGCAATTCTGATCCGCGCACGCATGTCGTCCCGCGTCCTGGCTTTCGGCAAATTCGCCGAGTGCGGTTGCAGCATGGAGACGATGTCGGTCATGCGCGTTGCGCTCACTCGGCCTTGGCGGCTTCGCCGGCCGCAAGGCGCGCGATCGCCGGACCTAATGGGTCAGGCAATCCGACCGGCTTCATCGGAATCTCGTCGATGGTCGCGATCTGCTTTGGCGAGAACGGCTCAAGCCGGAAGTGGTCGGCGTATTTCGCAACAACGCTCTGCAGACGGCCGGGCTGCGTCAGCAGACTCCACTCCGCCTTGAGCAACGCGAGAGCGTCCTTCTCTTTCGCGATCTCCGCTTGCAGGCGCGCGACCTCGGCGG
>JAYTZZ010000137.1:0-1627 GCA_043741595.1 Hyphomicrobiales bacterium
GCATAAATGAACCTCGTCATCGTCGAATCGCCTGCCAAGGCCAAGACCATCAACAAGTACCTGGGCCCGGGCTACCAGGTGCTTGCCTCCTATGGTCACGTTCGCGATCTCCCCTCGAAGAACGGTTCGGTCGATCCCGCTGACGATTTCGCCATGCTCTGGGAAGTCGACGACAAGGCGAAGAAGCGCCTTTCCGATATTTCCACGGCGATGAAGGACGCCGACAGGCTGATCCTTGCCACCGACCCGGATCGCGAAGGCGAAGCGATTTCCTGGCACGTGCTCGAGGTTCTGCGCGCCCGCAAGGTGATCGGCGACAAGCCGGTCGAGCGCGTGGTCTTCAACGCGGTGACCCGCGACGCCGTGCTCGAGGCCATGAAGAATCCGCGCCGCATCGATGGGCCGTTGGTTGACGCGTATCTCGCCCGCCGCGCCCTCGATTATCTGGTCGGCTTCACCCTTTCCCCGGTCCTCTGGCGCAAGCTACCCGGCGCCCGCTCCGCCGGTCGCGTCCAGTCGGTGGCGCTTCGCCTCGTCTGCGAACGCGAGAACGAGATCGAAGTCTTCCGGCCGCGCGAATACTGGTCGGTGGGCGTCACGCTCGAACCACCGAATGGCGGCCGCTTCCTCGCCCGCGTCGTCGGCTTTTCCGGCGACAAGCTCGGCCGGCTCGACATTGCGGATGAAGCGACCGCGCGCCGCATCGAGGGCGCGCTGAAGTCGGGCGCCTACAAGGTCACGACGATCGAGGCGAAGCCGGTCAGGCGTAACCCACCGCCGCCCTTCACCACGTCCACCTTGCAGCAGGAGGCGTCGCGCAAGCTCGGCTTCGCCGCGAACCGCACGATGCAGGTCGCGCAACGCCTCTATGAAGACGGCCTCATCACCTACATGCGCACCGACGGTGTGCAGACCGCTCCGGAAGCGATCACCGCCGCCCGCGCCACAATTTCGAAACGCTTCGGCCAGCAATACGTGCCCGACAGCCCGCGCCTTTACCAGACCAAGGCCAAGAACGCGCAGGAAGCGCACGAGGCCATTCGCCCGACCGACCTGAACCGCATTCCCGACGATGAAGGTCGCAGCCTCGAGGCCGACCAGGCGCGTCTTTACGAGTTGATCTGGAAGCGTATGACCGCGAGCCAGATGGCGTCCGCGGAGATGGAGCGCACAACCGTCGATATCGCCGCCGGCGTTGCCCAGCCCGTCGCTCTCCGCGCCACCGGCCAGGTCGTCCGCTTCGACGGCTTCCTGACTCTCTACCAGGAAGGTAAGGACGAGGACTCGGAGGACGAAGACGGCAGCCGCCTGCCGCCGATGGCGGAAGGCGATCGCCTCACCGAGCACGGCATCGCCACCGAGCAGCATTTCACCGAGCCGCCGCCGCGCTACACCGAAGCGACCCTCATCAAGAAGATGGAGGAACTCGGCATCGGCCGCCCGTCGACCTACGCCGCCACGCTTTCGGTGCTGCGCGACCGCGGGTACGTGCGCCTGGAAAAGCGTCAGCTCGTTCCGGAGGACAAGGGCCGGCTGGTCACTGCCTTCCTGCAGAGCTTCTTCCAGCGCTACGTCGAGTACGACTTCACTGCAGACCTCGAAGAAAAGCTCGACAAGATTTCGAACG
>JAYTZZ010000138.1:0-4100 GCA_043741595.1 Hyphomicrobiales bacterium
CTACCGTCGCTGGTGTCTTCGTTGACTCGCGACAGTTCCCTTCGCGCCCGACGGAGGCCGATATTGCGGTATTCCGAACGACTCGAAGTATCGTGTTGCCGGCACGGCTACTCAGTGCGTTCGGGTTATGCGGCTACGCGATCACCCCACGTGGGGCGCATCGTCTATTGAACCTTTGTTTCCCGATGACCGATCGCATCGTGCATCTCGCCGGCCACCCGCCGATGAAGGTCTACGGGCTCGATTCAATGTTGTGCGCCTTCTATTCGCACATCGATGCGTTTGTCTGTTTCCCACCGATCACCGTTTCGCCCAACATAGATTCAGCCACGGCAGAGTGAGGACCGCGAGAGCCGCAGCGTGGACCTTCCCGGCGATGGGTCCGGGATTGGGGTTAGGCTGAGGCCATGTTGAATGGCCTCTACATCAATCTTGATAGGCGACGGAGCGACGCCGACTCACGAAGTTGCGATCGCGATTCTTTGTTGACAAAGAACGACAGCCTGCCCTTTGACTAACGGTATGGTTTTCAGTTCTTCTTGCGTCTGACCTGCATCGATCGCCGTCTCGGCGGTTACTCGGCAGCAACTGCTCCGCGACGATTCCCCGCGATTACAGTCCGCGTCCCGCCACTGGTTCGTTTCCCCTGATGATCTTGTCCAATCGCACCTTGGGCCTCGCCCTCGGTCTTCTCGCCGTGATCATCTTCGGCGGGAGTTTGCCGGCGACGCGTCTCGCCGTCGTGGACCTCGACCCGTGGTTCGTCACTGCGGCGCGCGCTGCAATCGCCGGTCTCGCGGCACTCGCGGTGCTGGCACTGCTACGGCGGCGCATTCCGCGCGACCATCTCGGCGCGTTCGCCACGCTGACGCTATGCCTCGTTCTCGGCTTTCCAGCGCTCTCCGCCCTCGCTCTGACCACCGTTCCGTCGGCGCATGGCGGCGTGATCCTGGCACTCCTGCCGCTGGCGACCGCCGCGGCTGCGGTTATCTTCGCCGGCGAACGTCCCTCGCCCGCGTTCTGGGTCTTTGCCGTGCTGGGGTCGGCGATCGTCCTCGTCTTTGCACTCCGCGACAGCGAACTCAAGGTCGTCGCTGGCGACATCTACCTCGTGCTCTCGGTGATCGTTGCTGCCATCGGCTACGCCATCTCCGGGAGGCTCGCGCGCATCATGCCAGGGTGGGAAGTGATCTCGTGGGCGCTGGTCTTTGGCCTGCCCTTCGCGTTGCCGGCGATGATCTGGCTCTCGCCGCAGAATGCCGCGAGCGTGCCGCTTCCGGCGTGGCTGGGCGTCCTCTACGTCGCAACGATGAGCCAGTACGCCGGCTTCTGGGCGTGGAACGCGGCACTTGCCATGGGCGGCGTCGCTCGCGTCGGACAGGTGCAACTCTTACAGCCGTTTGTGACGTTCGTGATCGCCGCGCTCATCGTCGGCGAAACCATCCACGGGGAGATGATCGCCTTTGCGATTGCTGTGGTGGTCGTCGTGGCGCTCGGGCGCCGCGCCACGGTCAGGGGACCGCCGGCGCCGGCCGGCTAGGGCTTCGTCGTCTTCAGATCGTCGAAGGCGAAGACCGCGGCGTCCTTGTCCGGTGAGCCGGCGAAGAGACCGATCTGCTGTCCATTCTCCGGAGCCGATCCGGAGATCTTTCTGAACTCGGTGCCGTTGACGTAGAACGTGGCGTCATCCCCGATCGTCGTCACGCGGAGCTCGTTGGTGGCGGCGTCGCCCTTGTTGGCGCTCGGCGCGTCCTGCCAGTTCACCTGCGCCAGCCATTTGCCGCGTTGGCGCCGCCACACCGACGCCTTGCCGTTCGGCGCGAGTTCGAAAACGTAGAAGTTGTTCACGTCCTGATACCAGAAGATCGACCCGGCCTTGGCCTCTGTCGGATCGATGCCGGTGACGGTCGTCACGGTCACACACATATCGATATCGTCGTAAACGCCGGCGGTGTTCGCCGCCCAAGTGTAGGTGCCGACCGGCGGGTTGAGCACAAGCTGGCCGTTCTCGATCCTGATCGCGGCGCTACCTGCGCCCCACGTCGGCTTCAGCTCGGCGAATTGATCCTGAAAGAGAACATCGAGCCCTGGACACACCGCCGCCGCCGGCCCATGGGCAGCGACAAACAGCACGGTGGCGAAGGCAAGACTGCGACAAATCATTCGGCGGCTCCGTCTCAGGCAGCGATGCTATATAGCCCTGCCTCGCCTTATGGAACAGTTTGTGCAGTGAAGGCAGGCCGGTTGAGGCGCGCGGGACGGAGAAGGCGATGACACTGGCGGCGCCGGGGCAATGGGACTTCTGGATCGATCGCGGCGGCACGTTCACCGACATCGTCGCCCGTGACCCCGATGGAGCAATTCGCGTCGCCAAGCTCTTGTCCGAAAGCCGGGGCGTGTATCGGGACGCCGCTATCGCCGGCATTCGTTCGTTGTTGGGCATTGCGCCGGACGGGCCAATCCCGTCGGAGCGTGTCGCCGCCGTCAAGATGGGCACCACCGTGGCCACCAACGCGCTGCTTGAGCGCAAGGGCGACCGCACGCTGCTGCTCATCACCAAGGGCTTCCGCGATGCACTGAAGATCGGCTATCAGGCGCGGCCGGACATCTTCGCCAAGAAAATCGTCAAGCCGGAGATGCTCTACGAACGCGTCGTCGAAATCGCCGAACGTGTTCGCGCCGACGGGACAATCGAGACGCCACCCGATCTCAGCGGCGCGCGTCACGCATTGGAGGTTGCGTGGAACGACGGCATCCGATCCGTCGCCATCGTCTTCATGCACGCCTGGAAATACCCGGAGCACGAGCGTCAGGTCGCGACGCTCGCGCGTGAGATCGGCTTTCCGCAAGTCTCCGTCAGCCACGAGGTCTCGCCGCTGATCAAGCTCGTCGGTCGTGGCGACACCACAGTCGTCGATGCGTATCTCTCGCCGATCCTCCGTCGCTACGTTGATGAAGTGACGGCGGAACTCGGCGAGGGTCCGCGCCTCATGTTCATGCAGTCGTCCGGTGGCTTAACCGCCGCCGAACTCTTCCAGGGGAAGGACGCGATCCTGTCGGGCCCCGCCGGCGGCGTGGTCGCGGCCATCAAGACGGCGGGTCTCGCCGGTTTCACCAAAGTCATCGGCTTCGACATGGGCGGCACATCCACCGACGTCTCCCACAGCGAAGGCGAATATGAGCGCGCCTTCGAGACCGAAGTAGCAGGCGTCCGCATGCGCGCGCCCATGATGCGCATTCACACCGTCGCCGCCGGCGGCGGGTCGATCCTGAAGTACGATCAGGGCCGTTATCGCGTCGGGCCTGAGTCCGCCGGCGCCGATCCCGGACCCGCCGGCTACCGCCGCGGCGGACCGCTCGCAGTCACCGACGCCAACATCATGGTCGGCAAGCTGCTGCCCGAGTATTTCCCGAAAATCTTCGGGCCCGGCCACAACGAGCCGCTCGATGCCGAAGCCGTGCGCACCAGGTTCGCAAAACTCGCCACCGAGATGGGCGACGGCCGCACACTGGAAGAGATCGCGGATGGGTTCCTGCACGTGGCCGTCGAGAACATGGCGAACGCCATCAAGAAAATCTCCGTCGCGCGTGGCTACGACGTCACCGAGTACGCCCTGAATTGTTTCGGCGGCGCCGGCGGCCAGCACGCTTGTCTCGTTGCCGACACGCTCGGCATGAAGACAATCCTGATCCACCCGCACTCCGGCGTCCTCTCCGCTTACGGTATGGGCCTCGCCGACATCCGCGCGACGCGCAACCGCGCGATCATGCAGCGGCTGGAAGCCGGGGCGGAAACGAGGCTCTCCACCGTCGAAGCGGATCTCGAGCGGGAGACGGTGAGCGAACTGCACGATCAGCGCGTCGCGAATGCGAGCATCTTCGCCCGCGCTCACCTCCGCTATGACGGCACCGATACACCGATACCGATCCTCATCATGGAGAAGCACGAAGGCGAACGGACGACGCTCATGCCGCTGGCTGCAATGATCGTTGCGTTCGAGGAGGCGCACCGGAAACAGTTCGGCTTCATCTTCGACGGCAAGGCAATTGTCGTCGAAAGCCTCGAGGTGGAAGCAGTCGGCGGAGGCGCCGACATCGAC
>JAYTZZ010000139.1:0-9468 GCA_043741595.1 Hyphomicrobiales bacterium
CTTGTCGGTGGCAGCAACGCGGAACTCGCCGGTAGAAATATCGATCCAGGCGATGGCGAACACGTCGGAGCCGTCGGGGCCGACACGTTGGCGGGCGATCGCGGCGAGATAGTTGTTCCGCCCAGCGACGAGCAGTGCGTCTTCGGTGAGGGTGCCAGGCGTCACCAGGCGGACGACGCTGCGGCGCACCACCTGCTTGCCGCCGCGTTTCCTGGCGTCCGCCGGGTCCTCGATCTGCTCGCAGACCGCGACGCGGATGCCCTGCGCGATCAGCTTCTGAAGGTATTGGTCGGCGGCGTGGATAGGCACGCCGCACATCGGAATGTCCGCGCCCTGATGCTTTCCCCGCTTGGTCAGAGCAATCCCAAGGGCACGCGAGGCGACCTCGGCGTCATCGAAGAACATCTCGTAGAAGTCGCCCATCCGGTAGAAGAGCAGGCAGTCCGGGTTGGCCGCTTTGATCTCGAGATACTGCGCCATCATCGGCGTTGACGGGACGACGGGCGCGACGGGGCCATCCTCGTCAGGTGGTGGGGCGCGGGAATCCATGAGTGCCGACGTTAGCAGATCGCCCAAAGCGCTTCGACAAATCGCCTTGGGTTTTCCTCGCTCGTTTCCCCGTTGCTCATCGATTGCCGACGGGCTTTCTGGTGATATGGTCGCGCGCCCAAACGTCCGGAGGCGAACCCGCGCTCCTCGGGAACCAATCGATGGCTGAGAAGAAAACACCGGCCAAAGCCGGCCCTTCGGTTACTGACCAGGAGGCGCTGAAGTTCCACTCCGAGGGGCGACCGGGCAAGCTCGAGATCGTCGCCACCAAGCCGATGGCGACGCAGCGCGACCTGGCGCTCGCCTATTCACCAGGCGTGGCCGTGCCAGTGCGCGCCATCGCCGACGACCCGAACACCGCCTTCGACTACACGACCAAGGGCAATATGGTCGCGGTGATTTCCAACGGCACGGCCATTCTGGGCCTCGGCAATCTCGGCGCGCTAGCATCGAAGCCAGTGATGGAGGGCAAGGCGGTCCTTTTCAAACGCTTCGCAGACGTCGATTCGATCGATCTGGAGGTCGACACCGAGGACGTCGACGAGTTCGTCAACTGCGTGCGCTACCTTGGACCCTCGTTTGGCGGCATCAACCTTGAGGACATCAAGGCGCCCGATTGCTTCATCATCGAGTCGCGCCTCCGCGAGCTTATGGACATTCCCGTGTTCCATGACGATCAGCACGGCACGGCGATCATCGCCGCGGCGGGACTGATCAACGCGCTTCACCTCACCGGGCGAGACATGGCGACGACGAAGCTCGTCTGCAACGGAGCGGGCGCCGCCGGCATCGCCTGCATCGAGCTCGTCAAGACGCTCGGTATGAAGGCTGAAAACATCCTCCTCTGCGACACCAAAGGTGTTGTCTACCAGGGCCGCAAGGAAGGCATGAACCAGTGGAAGTCAGCGCACGCCGTCGAGACCAACGCGCGTACGCTCGCAGATGCGATGAAGGGCGCCGATGTTGTCCTCGGCCTCTCGGCCAAGGGCGCGCTGACCGACGCGATGATCAAGTCAATGGCGGATAAACCCATCATCTTCGCCATGGCCAATCCCGATCCGGAAATCACGCCGGAGGAAGTCGCCGCCATCCGCGACGACGCGATCGTCGCCACTGGGCGCTCCGACTACCCGAACCAGGTCAACAACGTCCTTGGGTTCCCCTACATCTTCCGCGGCGCCCTCGACGTGCGCGCCACTACCATCAACGAGGAAATGAAGAAAGCGGCGGCGCACGCGCTTGCCGCGCTGGCGCGTGAGGACGTGCCTGACGAGGTCGCTGCCGCCTACCAAGGGGTGCGGCCGAAATTCGGATCGCAGTACATCATCCCGGTGCCGTTCGACCCAAGGCTTCTTTCCGAGATTCCGGCGGCAGTGGCGCAGGCAGCGATGGATTCCGGCGTAGCGCGAAAGCCGATCGACGACATGCCCGCCTACAAGGTCCAGCTGTCGGCGCGACGCGACCCGATCGTCGGCACGCTACAACGCATCTTCCAGCGCGTCCGCCGGGCGCCGAAGCGGGTCGTTTTCGCCGAGGGCGAGGAAGAGCAAATGATTCGCGCCGCCGCGTCCTTCGTCCAGCACAAGCTCGGCACCGCCATACTGATCGGGCGCGAGGAAACCGTCCGCGGGGCGGCGGAGCGCGCTGGCATCGACATCCGCGAGGGCATCGAAATCCACAACGCGCGCCTGTCTCAGCGGAACTCGGACTATGCCGATTTCCTCTACGCGCGCCTGCAGCGGAAGGGCTACCTCTTCCGCGACGTGCAGCGCCTGATCAACAACGACCGCAACCATTTCGGCGCATGCATGGTGGCGCTCGGTGACGCCGACGCAATGGTCGCGGGGATCAGCCGCAACTATTCGACTGTGCTTGATGACGTTCGCCGCGTCATCGATCCAAAACCCGGACACCGCATCATTGGCGTGTCGATCATCTTGGCACGCGGCCGTCTGGTGCTGGTCGCCGACACTGCTGTTCACGACATGCCGACCGCGTCGGAGATCGCCGATATCGCCGAGGAAGCCGCCGGCGTGTCCAAACGCATGGGCTACGTGCCGCGGGTGGCGCTGCTTGCCTATTCGACTTTCGGCCAGCCTGAGGGCGAGCGCTCCAAGAAAGTCCGCGACGCGGTTGAGATTCTCGACCAGCGCCGAGTCGATTTCGAGTACGACGGCGAGATGTCGGCGGACGTGGCGCTGAACGCCAAAGCGATGGCGGCCTACCCGTTCTGCCGGCTATCCGGGCCTGCGAACGTGCTCGTCATGCCAGCGTACCACTCCGCCGCGATCTCGACGAAAATGGTGCAGGAGCTTGGCGGCTCGACGGTCATCGGGCCGCTGCTGGTCGGCCTCGACAAGCCGGTGCAGATCGTTTCGCTCGCGGCCATGGATTCCGACATCGTCAACATGGCGGCGCTAGCGGCGTTCAACCTCGGCGGCTAGTCCGTGAGCCCCCAGCCGGTCCGCACCTACGGCCTCACTCACATCGCCCTTGCAGTAAAGGACGTGAAACGGGCGCGGAAGTTCTACGCCGACGTCTTCGGCATGGTCGCCGTCTATGAAGACCCGAATTTCGTCCAGATGCAGACGCCGGGAAGCCGCGACGTGCTGGTATTAGAGAAGTCGACGGCGACAACCGGGAAGAACGCGGGCGTAAAACACTTCGGCTTCCGGCTTGTCGATCCCGGCGACATCGGCGAGGCGGCGAAGGCAATCGAAGCCGGCGGCGGAACGATTACCGATAAAGGTGAATTCATTCCCGGCGAGCCGTACATCTTCTTTCGCGATCCGGAAGGCTACGAAGTCGAGGTCTGGTACGAAATACCGACCAAGATCGATCCGAAGCCCTAACGCTTGGTCACGCGCCTCAGCGTCAGGTTGATCCGGCCGCCATCCGGGAACCAATCCTTCAGCAGAGTCGACGTGCCGGGATAGAGGCGATCGACGCCGTGAAATGCCAGCCGGCTCTCGCCGCCCAACACGACGACATCGCCAGACGAAAGCTTCAGCGATCGGGTCGGATCATCGCGCTTCGTTCCGCCGATGCGAAAGAGGCACGTGTCCCCCAGCGAAATCGACACCACCGGAGCGGCAAAATCCTCCTCGTCGCGGTCCTGATGGAGTCCCATCTTGGCTGTCGGCTCGTAGCGATTGACTAGGCAGGCTTCAGGATCCTCTGGGTAGCCGGATACTTTCCGCCAGACTTCCAGAACCATTTCCGGGATTGGCGGCCACGGCTTCCCCGTTTCCGGATGCATCGACTGGTAGCGATAGCCGTGGTCCTCGTCCGACACCCAGCCCAGCGGTCCCAGATTTGTCATGCGAACCGAGAACGGCTTGCCAGTCTTCGGCATGGTTGGCACGAAGAAGGCGGCCTCGGACGCGACGTGTTTCAGCGCCTTCACCAGCGCGATTTGCGCCGGCCGATCGAAGAAGCCCGGAAAATAGCCGAACCCCGCGAGCGCCCCGTCAACGAGCAAGGCGCTGGCCAGTTGATGGGCTCGGGTGGAAACCATGAGGTACTATTCCCCCGCTTTGAGGTAACGTCGAAGAAACTGAGCCAAACTCCGGCTTTCGTGGCTTGCGGCTCATTCCGGCAATTCATATATAGCCCGGGAGCCCGCGCCCAGCCGGCTTCAGCGCCGGGCTTCGCGAGATTTCAGGACCGCCATCCCAGGGGACCGCCCGGGGGCCACGAGGACCCGCTCGGTTCGCCGTCAGGAGAAGAAGAACATGGCAAAAGTCATTGGTATCGACCTCGGCACGACCAATTCGTGCGTCGCGGTCATGGACGGCAAGAACGCCAAGGTCATCGAAAACGCGGAAGGGCAGCGCACGACGCCGTCGATTGTCGCCTTCACCGACGATGGCGAGCGGCTGGTCGGCCAGCCGGCCAAGCGTCAGGGCGTCACTAACCCGGAGCGCACCTTCTTCGCGGTCAAGCGCCTCATCGGTCGCCGCTACGACGACCCGATGGTCGCAAAGGACAAGGAACTCGTCCCCTACAAGATCGTGAAGGCGCCGAACGGCGACGCATGGCTTGAGGCGGACGGCAAGAAATATTCGCCGTCACAGGTCTCCGCGTTCATCCTGCAGAAGATGAAGGAGACCGCCGAGGCCTATCTTGGCGAGAAGGTCACACAAGCGGTCATCACCGTCCCCGCGTACTTCAACGACGCGCAGCGTCAGGCGACCAAGGATGCCGGCCAGATCGCCGGCCTTGAGGTGCTGCGCATCATCAACGAGCCGACGGCGGCGGCGCTAGCCTACGGCCTCGACAAGAAAGAAGGCAAGACCATCGCGGTCTACGACCTCGGCGGCGGCACCTTCGACATTTCCGTTCTCGAAATCGGCGACGGCGTGTTCGAGGTGAAGTCGACCAACGGCGACACCTTCCTAGGCGGCGAAGACTTCGACATGCGCCTCGTCAACTACCTCGCCGACGAGTTCAAGAAGGATCAGGGCATCGATCTCCGCGGCGACAAGCTCGCGCTGCAGCGGCTGAAGGAAGCCGCCGAGAAGGCCAAGATCGAATTGTCCTCGGCCACGCAGACCGAGATCAACCTGCCGTTCATCACGGCTGACGCTTCCGGTCCGAAACATCTCACCATGAAGCTCACCCGCGCCAAATTCGAGGCGCTGGTCGACGACCTGATCCAGAAGACAGTTGGCCCATGCCGGGCGGCGCTCAAGGACGCCGGCCTCACCGCCGCCGAGATTCAGGAAGTGGTCCTCGTCGGTGGCATGACGCGCATGCCGAAGGTGCAGGAAGTCGTGAAGCAATTCTTTGGCAAGGAGCCCCACAAGGGCGTCAACCCAGATGAGGTAGTCGCCATCGGCGCGGCCATCCAGGCGGGCGTGCTGCAAGGCGACGTCAAGGATGTGCTGCTCCTCGACGTGACCCCCCTGTCGCTCGGCATCGAGACGCTCGGCGGCGTGTTCACGCGCCTCATCGACCGCAACACCACTATCCCGACGAAGAAGAGCCAGGTGTTCTCGACCGCCGAGGACAGCCAGAACGCGGTCACCATCCGCGTCTTCCAGGGTGAGCGTGAGATGGCTGCCGACAACAAGATCCTCGGCCAGTTCGATCTCGTCGGCATCCCACCGGCGCCGCGCGGCGTGCCGCAGATCGAGGTCACTTTCGACATCGACGCCAACGGCATCGTCAACGTGTCGGCGAAGGACAAAGGTACAGGCAAGGAACAGCAGATCCGCATCCAGGCGTCTGGTGGTCTCAGCGAGGCCGACATCGAGAAGATGGTCAAGGACGCGGAGGCACATGCCTCCGAGGACAAGGAGCGGCGCGCGCTGGTCGAAGCCAAGAATCAGGGCGAGGCACTCGTCCACTCGAGCGAGAAGTCGCTCAAGGATTATGGCGACAAGGTTTCAGCCGCCGATAAGACAGCGATCGAGACGGCGCTTGCCGAACTCAAGACCGCAGTCGATGGCACCGATGCCGATGCCATCAAGGAAAAGACCGCGACGCTGGCGCAAGCTTCGATGAAGCTCGGCGAGGCAATGTACGCGGCAAGCCAGAACGACCCTGGCGGAGACCAACCCGGCGCGGATGGCGGCGACGGCAGCGCCAAGAACGAGGACGTGGTCGACGCCGACTTCGAAGAAGTCGACGACGACAAGAAGAAGTCAGCCTAGCCACAGTTACGATCCGCCCATGAACATCACCCTTCGCCCGGCGCGACCGGCAGATGCGGAGGAGATGACGCGATGGTTCGTTGATGAGGCGGACCTCGCGCAGTGGGCGGGACCGGACATCGACTTTCCGCTTATGGCGGAGCATCTCGCAATGTGGAACGCCGAACAATCGGCGGGAAAGCCGCGGATTTGTTTCTCTGCGATCGATGGTAACGACAAGCCGGTCGGCTATTTCCAGCTCGTGAACGACGCGCGCAACAAGACCGTCCGCATCGCTCGCTTCTGTGTCGCTCCGGCAAATCGCGGCAAGGGTTTCGGCACGGCGCTATTCGCGATGATCGTAGCGAAGGCTTTCGGCGAGTTCGCCGCCCACCGGGTTGAACTTGGCGTGTGGACGACCAACATGCGGGCGCGGCGACTTTATGAGCGCGCCGGCTTCGTGCATGAAGGAACAGCGCGCGATTCTTCGTTGGTGGCCGGGCGTCGGTATTCCATGGATTCGATGAGCCTGCTCCGCCCGGAATGGCGGCCGGAATGGGCGAATACCCGGCCGGCAGCGGTCGCTTGAAGGTCAGATGATGGCGACGAAGGCCGACTTCTACGAAGTGCTGGGGGTTACGCGGACCGCCGACGACAAGGTGCTGAAGGCCGCTTACCGCAAGCTCGCCATGCAGTTCCACCCGGATCGCAATCCGGGCGACCACACCGCCGAGATCAAGTTCAAGGAAGTCAGCGCGGCCTACGAGTGCCTGAAGGATCCGCAGAAGCGTGCCGCCTACGATCGCTTCGGCCACGCCGCCTTCGAGAATGGCGGCGGCCAGGCCGGCGGTTTCCCCGGCGACTTCGGCGCGACCATGTCCGACATCTTCGAGAATATCTTCGGCGACGTGATGGGTGGCGGTGCGAGGCGAGGCACTAACGCCAGCCGGGGCGGGCGCGAGCGCGGCGCCGACCTCCGCTACAACATGGAAATCACGCTGGAGGAGGCCTTCGCCGGCAAGACCGCCGAGATCGAGGTGCCGACCAAGATCGTCTGCGCGACGTGCTCCGGTTCCGGTTCCAAGCCCGGTTCCTCTCCGAAGACCTGCCCGACATGCGAAGGGCACGGTCGCGTGCGCGCGTCACAGGGTTTCTTCTCCATCGAACGCACCTGCCCTACCTGTCAAGGCCGCGGGCAAGTCATTTCCGACCCGTGCGTCGAATGCCGCGGCGCCGGGCGGGTCACCGAAGAGCGCAAGCTCTCGGTCAATATCCCGGCCGGCATCGAGGACGGCACACGCATTCGCCTTGCCGGCGAAGGCGAAGCGGGCCTCCGCGGCGGACCCGCCGGCGATCTCTACATCTTCCTGTCGATCAAGCCGCACGAGTTCTTCCAGCGCGATGGCGCCGATATCTTCTGCCGTGTGCCGGTGTCGGTGACGACGGCGGCGCTCGGCGGCGAGTTTCAAGTGCCGACCATCGATGGCGGCAAGACCCGGGTTAAGGTCCCCGACGGGACGCAGACCGGCAAGCAGTTCCGCCTCAAGAGCAAGGGTATGCCGGTGCTCCGCGCCGGCCGCGTGGGCGATATGTACATCCAGGTGGTAGTCGAGACGCCGCAGAACCTGACGCGACGCCAGCGCGAACTCCTCGAAGAATTCGAGCAGGTCTCGTCGCCGCAAAACAATCCGGAGTCGACCGGCTTCTTCGCCCGCGTCCGTGACTTCCTCGAAGGCCTCGGCGGGTGAACGCCGGCGCGTTCAGCGCCTCGACGCGGACCTGATGTCCGACAATCTCCGCTTTTTCCGGACGTGGCTCTCGAAACCGGTGCTTACCGGCGCCGTCAGTCCATCCGGGAAGGCGCTCGCCCGCGCCATGGCGCAGGAGGTGTCTCCTGATGGCGCATGGCCGGTCCTGGAGCTCGGGCCAGGAACCGGGCCTGTAACCACAGCGCTCATCGAGCGCGGCGTGGCACCTGAGCGGATCGTCGCCGTCGAGTTCAATGCGGACTTCTGCTGCCTCCTCACCCAGCGGTATCTCGGCCTGAATGTTGTTCAGGGCGATGCCTACAACCTCGCGACGGCGCTCCCGCCGGGTCTCGGTGGTCCGTTTGCTTCGGTCATTTCCAGCCTGCCGCTCCTGACGCGTCCAGCCGAAGCGCGCCATGCGTTCATCGACGACGCCCTTGACCGCGTCGTTCCGGGCGGCGGCCTTATCCAATTTTCGTATGGGATCGGCCCTCCGGTGAAGGCTATCGCCGGCCGGTTTACGGTGACGCGAACGGCCTTTGTCCTTGCCAATCTGCCGCCGGCACAGGTTTGGGTTTACCGGAGGGAATGACGCAATTGAAGTCCGGGCGTCCTTCGCTATTTGTTGTCATTGTCCGTCGCGCGGGAATCCCATGAACCCAACAAAAATTCTCGTTTTCGCCGGTTCGGTCCGCACGGGCGCGTTGTCCGCCAAACTCGCCGCCGCCGCCGCCAAGGAGATCGCGCTCGCTGACGCCGGCGTGACAACAATCTCGCTCGCCGACTATCCGTTACCGATGTACGACGGCGATATCGAGGTCGAAAAGGGCGTACCCGAGAACGCCACCAAACTAGCGCGCCTGATCGTTGCTCATCAGGGCGTGTTCGTCTCGACGCCGGAGTACAATCACTCGCTGCCCCCGCTGCTGACCAATACGCTCGCCTGGATCAGCCGTATCAAGCACACCGGCACGATGCCCTACCGCCACAAGGTTTACGGGATGGGCGGCTCGTCGGATGGGCGGTTCGGCGGCGCGCGGGCAATCGTTGAGCTCCGCCGGGTACTGGCATCGTCGCTCGGCGGGATCGTCATCCCGTCGCGGGTCGAAGTGCCGATGGCGCAGCACGCGTTCGACGAGGCGGGTGAACTTATCGACGAAATTTCGGCCAAGATGCTGAAAGTGGTGGCTAGGCAACTGGTCGATCTGGCGCGACGGCTCGCGGACTGATTTTCTCTGGCAGGGCTTGACCGTGCTCCTGTCATTCCCGAGTAAGTGCCCCGATGTTTATTCCTCCCCGTGACCGCCTCATCGTTGCCCTCGATGTGCCGAGCGTCGGCGAGGCGGAGGCGATGGTGGCGCGGCTTGGTGAGAGCGTCAGCTTTTACAAGATCGGGCTTCAGCTCACTTTTGCCGGCGGTCTTCCTTTCGCCGAACGACTGGGTCGCTCTGGCAAGCAGGTGTTCCTCGACGTCAAGCTCCTCGACATCGACAACACCGTCGCCGGCGCGGTGCAGTCGATTGCAGCGATGGGCA